>NZ_MWJN01000050.1:0-62703 GCF_002027145.1 Microbispora sp. GKU 823
CCGATCCCGGGCGAACATCAACTCCTCGGCCTCGGCCAGACAGATGTCCACATCGTCCGGAAGCGGAGTCAGCGCCAGCTCCTGCGCCGACTCCCGCAGCGAACCCACCAACACCCACGACGACCGGGCCCGGCCCTGACCGGCACCGGGCGCGCCGTCGCCGGTGTCCTCACCGCCCGTGAGCCCGCTGTCGGTGCCGCTGCCGATGCTGTGGTCGGTGCTGCCGGCAGCGTCGCCGAGGATCGGAAAATGCTCGTGGGCGAGCGAACCTTCGGACGACCACAGTGGGGAATCGGCCGTCAGCTGATCCCACCAGCCGCCGTCGGCATTATTCGAATGACGAGGACGATCAGGATCACGGTCGAACAGATCCATCACACCCCCTCGATGAATTCGAAAACCTGTATTAATTTTCCCAGCACTGCACGTCATCGAGCAACCTGACGGCGCGATTAGCTGGAGTTACAGGTGGGAGGCGAGGACGAGGTCAGGGCCAGGTCCTGGCGGTTGCGGCGAAGGCATCCGGGTCGCTCGCCACGGGGAGGACGCAGACCAGCTGGCCGCCGGGTACGCGCAGCACGTGGCAATCCAGCCAACGCGCCACCTGTGTGGCGCCGAGAGCGGTCAGTCGTGCGGTCTCGGCCTCGACGTCATCGGTCTCGATGTCCAGGTGGTATCGGGGTGCGCCGTCGATCGCCTGTACGGCGACGGTGAGCCCCGGAATCGCCTCGTGCATCGAGACGAACTGCGGCTCCTGAGGGTCGGTCCGGGTGGGGACGCCGAGTGCGGCTGACCAGAAGGCCGCGGCCTCGGCGGCCTCGCCCTCAGGGGAGTCGATGAGGATGGCGTAGACGCGGCTCCGATGCATGCCCACACCCTAGGACAGCTTGATCGGGCCGCGGCGGGCGTGATGATCCGCCCGAAGAGATCTCAGCCCCAGTGGTCGCCCCAGCCCCACAGGTTGGGGCCGAGGGCGGCGGCCTGGTCGTCCTGGTCCACTCCGAACCGGCCGCGGAAGAACAGCATCGGGCGCTGCTCGATGTCGACGGGTTCGAGCTCGCGGACGTGGCCGATGATCACGTCGTGGTCGCCCGCGACGTGCACGTCGCGCACCTCGCCGTGGACGCGCAGCAGCACCTGCCGCAACGCCGGGGTGCCCCATCGCGACAGGTCCCAGTCGAGTCCCGCGAACTTGGCTCCCTTGCTGGAGCCGAACCGGCCGCAGATGTCGACCTGGTCCTCACCGAGGACGTTCACGCAGAAGCGGCCCGACTTCCTGATCCGCGGCCAGGCGCGGCCCTTGTGGTCGGCGCAGAACAGGATCAGCGGCGGTTCGAGGGACACCGACGCGAACGACTGGCAGGCGAAGCCCACCGGTTCGCCGTCGTCGAGGCCCGTGACCACGGTCACGCCGGTCGCGAACATGCCCAGCGCGCGCCGGAACTCGGCCGGCGTCGGCGGCGCCACCTCGGTGAACTCGGGGTCGGCGGGTGCAGCGGTCATGGACTCACCTCGCGTGCGTGTCGGTGCCTCAGGTAACGAACTTACAAACCCCCTCTCGGGCGGATCGCACGGGGATCCCGGTCAATGGAAGCCGTGCACGGGCGGCGTCACGGTCCGAGCAGGTCACCGGGCCCGCCCGCCCCGGTCTCGCTCATCGGGATGATCACCCTGTTCGCGGCGTCTGTCCAGTTAGCGTCACGGAATCCGACACTCCTGCGATTCGGGACGGACGATGACGGAGCTGACCTACGAGTCGACCCTGCGGGAACTCGCGACCGACCAGGGCGTGCTGCGCTACCACGAGGCCGGACAGGGCCCGCCGCTGCTGCTTCTGCACGGATCGGGGCCCGGGGTGACCGGCTGGCGTAACTATCGCGGCAACCTGGCGACGTTCGCCGAGCATTTCCGCTGCCTGGTGCTGGAGTTCCCCGGATTCGGGGTCAGCGACCCGACCGACCAGCATCCGATGGCGGCCGCGAACGGCGCCGTGATCCGCTTCCTCGACGGCCTTGGGCTCCAGCAGGTCGACGTGATCGGCAATTCGATGGGCGGGATCGTGGGCACCCAGGTGGCGCTCGCCCACCCCGACCGGATCCGCCGCCTCGTGACCATCGGCGGCATGGGCCGCAACATCTTCAGCCCCTCGCCGGGTGAGGGCATCAAGCTCCTGATGGAGTTCACCGAGGAGCCCACCCGCGAGCGGCTCATCCAGTGGCTGCACTCAATGGTGTACGACCCGGCCCTCGTCACCGAGGAGCTGATCGAGGAGCGCTGGGCGCTGGCCACCGAGCCGGAGACGCTCGCCGCCGCGCGGCGGATGTACGGCAAGGCCGCCTTCGCCGCCGGTCAGAAGGCCGCCGCGAAGTCGGACGCCCCGCCCTACTGGGCGATGCTGCACAAGCTCAAGGCCAGGACGCTGATCACCTGGGGGCGCGACGACCGGGTCAGCCCCGTCGACATGGCGCTCCTGCCGATGCGGACGATCCCCGAGGTCGAGGTCCACGTGTTCCCCAACTGCGGCCACTGGGTGATGATCGAGCAGAAAGCCGCGTGGGAGAGCGTCGTGCTGGCCTTCCTCACCAGGAAGGACGAGCGGTGACCGGCTGGGATGAGGAGTTCGACCTCGTCATCGTCGGCAGCGGAGGCGGAGGCATGGCCGCCGCGCTGACCGCGCACGACAGCGGCCTGTCGTGCGTCGTGGTCGAGAAGGGTGCCAAGTTCGGCGGAAGCACCGGCATCTCCGGCGGCGGAATCTGGATTCCCAACAACCCCACCTTGCGGGCCAGGGGGCACGACGACAGCCGCGAGTCGATCCGCCGCTACCTCGACCTGCTGACCGAGGGTCGCGTCCCCGCCGCCCGGCTCGACGCGTACGTCGACAACGGCCCGGCGGCGATGGAACTTCTCGAGAAGAGCAAGTGGATGCGGTTCTTCTGGGTGAAGGGCTACGCCGACTACCACCCGGAGTACGAGGGCGGCCGGCCGCTCGGCCGGTCGATCGAGGCCCTGCCGTTCGACACCCGCAAGCTCGGCGAGGACGAGAAGTACCAGCGGCCGAACAGCATGAAGGGCCCGCTCGGCCTGTGGATCACCGCGAAGGACTACCACGACCTGGCCATGGTCAGGCGCACCTGGCGCGGCCGCTGGGCCTCGGTCGTCGCGGCCTGGCGGGTGTCGTCCAACGTGATACGCCGCCGCCACATGGCCACGGGCGGGCGCGCGCTGGTCGCGCGGCTGCGGATGGCGCTCAAGGACGCGGGCATCCCGCTCTGGCTGAAGACCCCGATGACGGACCTCGTCACCGACGACAACGGGATGGTCACCGGCATCGTGGCCCAGCGCGAGGGCAGGACGGTCCGCGTCCGCGGCCGGTACGGCGTGCTGCTGGCGACCGGCGGCTTCGACCACAACCCGCAGTTGCGTGAGAGGTATCTGCCGGAGGGCGCCAAGCCCGACTTCGGCATGGGCGCCAGGGAGAACACAGGCGACGGCATCCTCGCCGGCGAGCGTGTCGGCGCCGCCCTCGACCTGATGGACGACGCCTGGTGGATGCCGGCCGTGCGGCATCCGGCGGGGGCGACGATCCCGCTGGTGTCCGAGCGGTGCATCCCGCCGTCGGTCATCGTGTCGCGGGACGGGCGGCGGTTCACCAACGAGTCCGCGCCGTACGTGAACTTCGTGCACGAGCAGCTCGCCGGCGGCCACGTCCCGGCCTGGTTCGTGATGGACGCCAAGGCGCGGGCGCGTTATCCGTTCGCCCAGATCCTGCCGGGCATGCCGATTCCCCAGGAGTTCTACGCCCAGGGCATCGCGTTCCGGGCCGCCACGATCGCCGAACTGGCGGAGAAGATCGGCGTCCCGGCGGACGCGCTGGCCGAGACCGTCTCGCGCTTCAACGGCTTCGCCCGCACGGGCAAGGACCTGGACTTCGGCCGCGGCGACAGCGCCTACGACCGCTACTACGGCGACCCCACGCTGAAGAACCCCAACATCGACGTGATCGACAAGGCGCCGTACTACGCCTTCCGGCTCGAGGTCGGCGACCTCGGCACCAAGGGCGGCCTGGTGTGCGACGAGCACAGCCGGGTGCTGCGGGCCGACGGCGCGCCCATCGAGGGCCTGTACGCCACGGGCAACACCTCGGCGTCGGTGATGGGCAACGAGTACGCAGGCCCGGGGGCCACGATCGGCCCGTCCATCGTCTTCGGCTACATCGCCGCGCGGCACGCGGCCCTGCGGGCGCGTACGACGAGCACGGCCAGGACGTGACCGCAGTGGCAGAGACGACTGCGGGAGAGGCGACTGCGGAAGGGACGACGCAGCCGGGACCGCTCAGGGTGCGGGTGGTGGAGGTGATCCGCGAAACCGCCGACGCCCACTCGCTCGTGCTGGAACCCGCCGGGGGAGACGCGGCCAGGCTCACCTACAGACCCGGGCAGTTCCTGACGATCCGGGTGCCCACCACGCGGCCCGAGGGCGCGGCGCGCTGCTACTCGCTCAGCAGTTCACCGGTGTGCGACGACAAGCTCAAGGTGACGGTGAAGCGCACCCCGGGCGGCTACGGGTCCAACTGGATCTGCGACAACGTCGCGGAGGGCGACGTGCTGGAGGTGCTGCGGCCCTCTGGGCTTTTCACCCCCGCCTCGCTCGACGAGGACCTGCTGCTGCTCGCGGGCGGCAGCGGCGTCACGCCGGTGATGTCGATACTCAAGTCGTGCCTGCGCGGCGGGACCGGCTCGGTCGTGCTCGTCTACGCCAACCGGGACGAGAGCTCGGTGATCTTCCGCGACGAGCTGGTCGCGCTGGCCGCCGAGCACGGCGACCGGCTGACGGTGATCCACTGGCTGGAGTCGGTGCAGGGCCTGCCGACCGCGGCCGGCCTGGCCGGTCTGACCCGGCCGTACGCCGGGCGGGAGGCGTTCGTGTGCGGCCCCGGGCCGTTCATGGACCTGGCCGTGGACGTCCTGACCCGGCACGGCACGCCGCCCGAGCGCGTCCACGTCGAGAAGTTCGAGTCGCTGACCACCGACCCGTTCGCGGAGACAGGGGTGGTGCTCGACTCGGCGGGCCCGGCGAGCACGGTCGAGGTCGAACTCGACGGCGAGACGCGGACCCTGGCCTGGCCGAAAGGCAACAAGCTGCTCGACGTGCTGCTGCAGGCCGGTCTGGACGCGCCGTACTCCTGCCGCGAGGGGTCGTGCAGCGCGTGCGCCTGCGTGCTGCTGGAGGGCGAGGTCGAGCTGGAGCACAACACGGTGCTCGACCGGCAGGACCTCGCCGACGGGCTGATCCTGGCCTGCCAGGCCATCCCGCTGAGCGACCGGCTCAAGGTCACCTACGACGGCTGACCTCGCGCAGATCTCCACCGCTCCCACTCAGCGGGAGACCGGCGGGCGGGGCGGCGGTCATGACGCGACCCTTTGACCATCAGTAGGACACGAGGGAGGACCCCGATGCTGGACGAGGCGCTGCGGGCGGACGCGGCCGGGCGGCTGCGGGCGGCCGAGCGGGACCGGGCGCCGATCGAGCCGCTGACCGACACCTACCCGGACATCGACGTGGTGGACGCCTACGAGATCCAGCTCGCGAACATCCGCGGGCGTCTGGCGGCCGGAGCCCGCGTGTACGGGCACAAGGTGGGGCTGTCCTCCCCGGTGATGCAGCGCATGATGGGCGTGGACGAGCCCGACTACGGCCACCTGCTCGACGAGATGGTGCTGTCGCAGGACGAGCCGATCGAGGTGGGACGCTACTGCTACCCCCGGATCGAGGTGGAGATCGGCTACGTGCTCGGGGCGAGCCTGCCCGGCGAGGGCTGCAGCGAGGAGGACGTGCTCGCCGCGACCGAGTACGTCGTGCCGAGCATCGAGCTGATCGACAGCCGCATCAGGGACTGGCGGATCCGCCTGGCCGACACCATCGCCGACAACGCGTCCTCGGCCGGGGTGATCCTCGGCGACGCCCGGGTGAGCCCGAAGGGCCTCGATCTGGCCGACATCGAGGCCGTGCTGTACGCCGGTGACAGCACCGAGATCACCAGGGGTAACACCAGCGCGGTGCTCGGGAATCCCACCACCGCCGTGGCCTGGCTGGCCAGGAAGGTCGCCTCGTTCGGGGTCGAGCTCGAGGCCGGGCACGTCATCCTCCCCGGGTCCTGCACCAGGGCCGTGGACGTGCGCCCCGGCGACGTCTTCCGCGCCGAGTTCGCCGGGCTCGGCTCCGTGTCCGCTCGCTTCGACTAATCCGGATAAGAGGACTTCCATGACCAGAGCGACCGCCGCGATCGTCGGCTCGGGCAACATCGGGACCGACCTGATGTACAAGCTGCTGCGCTCGGCGCACATCGAGCCGCGCTGGATGATCGGCGTCGACCCCGACAGCCCCGGGCTGAAGCGGGCCGCCGACCGGGGGCTGATCACCTCGGCCGAGGGCGTGGACTGGCTCCTGGCGCAGGACGAGCGGCCCGACATCGTCTTCGAGGCGACCTCGGCGTACGTGCACAGGGATAACGCCCCGAAATACCGCGAGCTGGGCATCCAGGCGGTCGACCTGACCCCGGCCGCGCTCGGGCCCGCCGTGGTTCCCGCCGTCAACCTCGGCGCCCACCTCGACGCTCCCAACGTCAGCCTGATCACCTGCGGCGGCCAGGCGACGATCCCGATCGTCCACGCCGTCTCGCGGGTCACCGAGGTCGCGTACGCGGAGATCGTGGCCAGCGTGGCCTCTCCGTCGGCCGGTCCCGGCACCCGCGCCAACATCGACGAGTTCACCAGGACGACCGCGCGCGGCATCGAGACGATCGGCGGCGCCGCGAAGGGCAAGGCCATCATCATCCTCAACCCGGCCGAGCCGCCGATGCTCATGCAGGACACGATCTTCTGCTCGATCCCCGTCGACGCCGACCGGGACGCCGTCGCGGCCTCGATCAAGCAGGTCGCCGCCGAGGTCGCGTCGTACGTGCCCGGATACCGGCTGCGGACCGAGCCCCAATTCCATGAGCCACAGTTCGACGACCCGACGGCGGTCAGCGGCGGGCTCGCCCGCGTCGCCGTGTTCGTCGAGGTCGAGGGCGCGGGCGACTTCCTGCCGCCCTACTCCGGCAACCTCGACATCATGACGGCCGCCGCCACCAAGGTCGGCGAGGGCTTCGCGCAGCGCATCCACGCATAAGGAGATCGACCATGCCCTACAGCGCCGACCTCGACATCAGGGTCACCGACTCGTGTCTGCGGGACGGCTCGCACGCCAAGCAGCACCAGTTCACCGTCGAGCACGTACGGCCGATCGTGGCCGCGCTGGACGACGCGGGCGTGCCGGTCATCGAGGTGACGCACGGCGACGGCCTCGGCGGCTCGTCGTTCAACTACGGATTCAGCCACACCCCCGAGCAGGAGCTGATCAAGGCGGCGGTGGCCACGGCCAAGCGCGCGAAGATCGCGTTCCTGATGCTGCCCGGGGTCGGCGTCAAGGACGACATCCGCGAGGCCGCCGACAACGGCGCGAGCATCTGCAGGATCGCCACCCACTGCACCGAGGCCGACGTCTCGATCCAGCACTTCGGCCTGGCCAGGGAGCTCGGCCTGGAGACGGTCGGGTTTCTGATGATGTCGCACAGCCGGCCGCCGGAGGTCCTGGCCGAGCAGGCCCGGATCATGGCCGACGCCGGCTGCCAGTGCGTGTACGTCGTCGACTCGGCCGGGGCGCTGATCATGGAGCAGACGAGCGACCGGATCGCCGCGCTCGTGGCCGAACTGGGGGACGACGCCCAGGTCGGCTTCCACGGCCACGAGAACCTGGGGCTCGGGGTGGCCAACTCGATCCTCGCCGTACGGGCAGGGGCGAAGCAGATCGACGGGTCGGTGCGGCGGTTCGGCGCGGGCGCCGGCAACACGCCGCTGGAGGCCTTCGCCGCCGTCAGCGACAAGATCGGCATCCGCACCGGCATCGACACCCTCAAGATCATCGACGCCGCGGAGGACGTGGTCCGTCCGATCATGGACGGCGAGTGCCTGCTCGACCGGCTGACCCTGACCATGGGCTACGCGGGCGTCTACTCCAGCTTCCTCAAGCACGCCGACCGTCAGGCGAGGAAGTACGGCGTGTCCGGCGCCGAGATCCTCATGGAGGCCGGCCGCCGCAAGCTCATCGGCGGACAGGAAGACCAGCTCATCGAAATCGCAGTCGCCCTCGCGGCGAAGAAGTGAGAAAAGCCATGGCCAACCCGGTACTCGAAGCGATCACACAGCGGGCCGACGAGATCAGCGCGCTCGGCCCCTCCAACGAGGCGCTGTGCCGGCTGGACGACCAGGCGGCCAAGGTGCTGCGGGAGGCGGGCGTCATCCGGATGCTCCAGCCGAAGACCCACGGCGGCTTCGAGTTCCACCCGCGCGACTACGCCGAGACGATCATGAAGCTGGCCAGCCTCGACGGATCGACCGGCTGGGTGGCGGGCGTCGTGGGCGTGCACCCCTGGGAGATGGCGTTCGCCGACCCCCGCGTGCAGCAGGAGATCTGGGGCGAGAACCAGGACACCTGGATCGCCTCGCCGTACGCGCCGATGGGCATCGCCCGGCCGGTCGACGGGGGCTACATCTTCAACGGCCGCTGGCAGTTCTCCTCGGGCACCGACCACTGCGACTGGATCTTCCTCGGCGGCATGCTCGGCGACGCCGAAGGCAAGATGGCCCAGCCGCCGGCCTCGCTGCACCTCATCCTGCCCCGGTCCGACTACGAGATCGTCGAGGACTCCTGGAACGTCGTCGGCCTGCGCGGCACCGGCAGCAAGGACATCATCGTCAAGGACGCGTTCGTCCCCGACTACCGCGTCATTCCGTACAACAAGGTCGTGGACGGCAGCCAGGCCAGGGAGGCGGGGCTGACCAACCCGCTGTACCACCTGCCGTTCTCCGCGGCGTTCCCGCTCGGCATCACCGCCTCGGTCATCGGGATCGCCGAGGGCGCGCTCGCGCAGCACATGGCGTACCAGAAGGGCCGCGTGCAGATCACCGGCACCAGGATCAAGGACGACCCGTACGTCCTGTATGCGATCAGCGAGGCGGCGGCCGAGATCGCGGCGGCGCGGGCGGCCCTGCTCGACAACGCCTCGCGGATGTACGACATCGTGGCCTCCGGCCGCGAGGTGACCTTCGACGAGCGGGCCGTGGGCCGCCGCACCCAGGTCCAGGCGGCCTGCGCGCGGTGCGGGCGATGGACGAGATCGTGGCGCGGTCGGGCGGCAACGCGATGCGCGTGGACAACCCGATCCAGCGCTTCTGGCGGGACGCCCACGTCGGGCTGGCCCACGCGATCCACGTGCCCGGCTCGGTCTTCCACGTCTCCGCGCTGACGCAGCTCGGCATCGAGCCGCCGCACGGGCCGATGCGCTCAATGATCTAGCGCCTGAGCCGGCCTGCGCCGGCGAGCCTGCCGGAGGCGATGCCGTCAGGACTGGGCGAACATCCGGTCGTAGACGCCGGAGTGCCGGCGACCCGCCATGAAGCCCAGGAACCGGCGGACGAACTCGCCCCGGGTCAGCCGCTCGCCGGCGTCGCCGCCGCCCGGGTCGTGGTCGAACGCGGTGCGGAAGAGAGCCTGGTACTCCCGCGCGTCGATGACCTGGTCGTCGTCCGTGTCGGTGACGTCGAACAGGACCTCGGCGATCCTGATGAGGGCGGAGCCGGCCATGGCGGCGGCGGCCGCGGCGTACTCGTGGCCGGTGATGCGTCCGTCGCCGTCGGTGTCCAGCTCTTTCTGCAGCTCGCGCCACCAGTCGGCGAAGGCGGCGAACAGGCGGTCCTCGTCCTGGGCGTCCAGGTCGAGACGGGTGGCGATCTCCCGGGCCATCGCGGCGAGGTCGGGCCAGTCGAGGTGGCCGTCGCCGGTCTGGTCCAGGACCTCGGAGAAGAACCGCGAGGCGGAGCGCACCGCCGAGTCGCCGTCGGCCGCCGTCTCCGGATCGGGCGTGAGGAGGCGCAGGAGCGCCCCCGCCTTCGCCGCGCCCCGGCGGAGCCCGTCCAGCACAGGAAGCCCGTCCAGCAGGGGCAGCCCGGCCGACGAGTCGCCGTTCCGCTGCGGCACGTACGCGGGGTCGAGCATGGTCATGACCGTGTCGAGCCGCGTCCACGCCTCCGGCAGCACCCGGGTCGCAAGCCGCGTGGACAGGTAGGCGGCGTGCATCAGCGTGCGCGTGCCCGGCAACTCGGCGAGCCCCAGGCGCGCGCGGAGCGACTCGGGCAGCGACGCCACGATGATGGCGGTGGCCGCAGGACCGGCGAGCGCCCTGCCCGCGGCCCACACGGCCGGCCGGTCGCGGAGCAGCGGGGGAGCGGGCACCTGCGCGAACAGGCGGTCGAGGACGACGTGGACCGCTTCGGTGTTCTCCAGTCGCTCCTCGACCACGGACGCGTAGTAGCGCCAGAACTCCCGCACCGTGGGCGGAAGCTTGCCCCCGTAGGGGTCCATCAGGGCGAGGAACGCCTGGAACTCGGCGTACAGCCGGTCCAAGGTGGGGCCGTCGACGGACTCGCCGCTCAGCCGGCACATCGTGACCGTGGACTCGAAGAGCGTCGCCACCACCCAGGCACGCGCCTCGGAATCCGCGGCGTTGAACGGGCGGCCCTCGGCGTCGGTGCCGGTGATGCGGGCGTGCAGGCGGTTGAGCCGAGCCGCCTCCCGCTGCCGGATCCGCGCGTCGGGGTCGACCATCCGCTGTGAGCTGAGCACGGTGTTGCGCAGCCGCCGCCAGGGGTGCGCGACGAAGGTCGAGTTGGTGATCAGCGCGGCGCCGATCTGCGGGTGCGCCGCCTCCAGGACGATGGCCCGGGTCGCCACCAGCCCCCAGCGTGCCTGCCGGGTCAACCGGTAGAGCATCGATCCAGGACCGAGCGGATCGGCGTCGGTTCCGGCTGCTGCTGCGTCGCTCATCGACATCCCTTTCCTGTAGGAGCCGGTGCCTGTACGCCGCCGAACCGGCGGTCGCGCCGTCGGTAGACCTCCAGGCATTCCCAGAAGTGCTCGGCCCGGAAGTCGGGCCACAGCACCGGGGGAAAGACCCATTCGGCGTAGGCCACCTGCCAGAGCATGAAGTTGGAGATCCGCTGTTCTCCGGAGGTGCGGATGACCAGGTCCACCTCCGGCATGTCGGGGTGGGGCAGCCGGCGGGCGAAACTCTCCTCGGTGACCTGCTCGGGCGGCACCCCGTCGCGGATCAGCGACCGGGCGGCCTCGACGATGTCGCGGCGGCCGCCGTGGTCGAACGCCACCGTCAACGTCATCCGCCGGTTGTCGCGGGTCAGCGCCATGAGGTCGGCGATGTCCCTGGCCAGCGCGGGCGGGATCCGCGGATCGGTGACCCCGAGGAACCGGCAGCGGATCCCGCGTGTGTGCAGTGCCAGGGCGTGTTTCCGGATGGCGCGCCGCACCAGCCGCAGCAGGACGTCGACCTCGGCGGCCGGCCGCCGCCAGTTCTCGGTGGAGAAGGCGTACAGGCTCAGCCACTCGACGCCGGCCGTGTGGGCCGCCTCGATGACGTCGATCACGGCGGCCTCGGCCGCCCGATGCCCCGCGGTGCGGGGCATCGACCGCTACGCGGCCCACCGGCCGTTCCCGTCCATGACACAGGCGACGTGACGAGGGATGCCTCTCACCCCACCCGCCCTACCGAAGTCACTCGTCGAATCCCTCCGGAGAGGGACTCTTTCACAGAAGGTGACGCGGTGAACACCGATTGTTGGTAATCGCGGCCCCCGCTTGTCCGGCGGGGCGGCCCGGGCCGGTGTCGAGCCAGGTAAAGACGTGTTTTATCCTGTTTACACCATTCTGGTGGTGTGTGTACCTTTAGGGCACACGGAATGGGTAACCGACCGACTTCCGCCGTCGTAACCCTTGCCGTGTCGTTGCCCGGACCGCGCGATGACCGCGCGGCCGCCGAATCCGCGTCATGTGGAGCCGGGGACCCACTCTCTTCGGGGTGAATCGGCGCGCAGGCCCCCAGATGCGCCCGTAGGGCACTTCCTGCCCGAACCCGTCAGCTAACCCGGTAGGCGGCATGGAAGCAAGGAGTCAACCCCGTCATGTCCAGCCATCGGCTCTCCCTCGGGAGCCGGCCCTCCCGCCGGCGCCTGCGCTCCGCCCTCGCGGCGGCGACCCTCGCGATGTCGGCCGCCACGGCCACCGTCACGGCGGCCGTCGTCCTGCCCGCCCCGGCCTACGCGAACCCGCACACGTACGGCCAGGACGTCTCCGGCTACGAGGCCGACCACGACTGGATGAACAGCCGCGCGCAGTTCGGCTTCATCAAGGCCACCGAGGGGACCTCGTGGACCGACTCGTCCTTCCCCCGCCACTGGCGGGAGCTGGAGAAGAAGGGCATCGTCCGCGGCGTCTACCACTACGGCCATCCCTCCAACGACCCCATCGCCGAGGCCGACCACTTCCTCGAGGTGGTGAACGCGCAGCCGAGCAAGCCCGGCGACATCCTGGTGCTCGACCTGGAGACCAGCGACGGCGAGTCCGTCGAGCACGTCAATCAGTGGGCCAAGACCTGGCTGGAGTACGTGACGGCCAAGACCGGGACCAGGCCGATGTTCTACAGCGGTTGGAACTTCGCCAACGAGTACGGCCACGGCCTCGGCCAGTACCCGCTGTGGGTGGCCCACTACAGCAAGGCCCCGGGCGACATCACGCCGCCGGCCGACTGGAAGTCCTGGGCGATCCACCAGTACACCGACTCGCCCATCGACCAGAACGTCTCCGCGCTGACGCCCCTCCAGTTGCGCGCGCTCGGCCGTCCGTAGCCGTACGGGCCCCGGGGCGGGACACCCCACCCCGGGGCCTAGCCCGGCCGATCAGATCACGTCAGACCACTGCGCCGGAGCCGTCGCGCCGTACGGGCCTGGCACGCGGGGCGGCGGGAGCCGGCGGCGGCTGGGTGGTGCGCCTCTCCAGCGCGATCGCTGCCGGCCCGGCCACGAACGACGACGACAGCGTCCCCACGATGATGCCGATCAGCAGGGCGACGGCGAAGTCGCGCAGTGAGTCGCCGCCGAACACCGCCAGCGCCGCCAGGATGAACAGCGCCCCCAGCCCGGTGTTGACGGTGCGCGGCACGGTCTGCAGGATCGCGCTGTTCACCACGCGGCCGAACGGTTCCCCGCTCCGCACCGGCCACAGTTCGCGTACCCGGTCGAACAGCACGACCTTGTCGTTGACCGAATAGCCGATGATCGTGAGCATCGCGGCCAGGAACACCCCGTCGATCGGCTTGCCCATCCAGGCGAACGCTCCGACGACGACGGCCGCGTCCACGAACAGCGCCGCCACGGCCGCCGTGCCGAACGTCCACCGGAACCGGAACGCCAGGTAGACGAGCTGCGCGGCGAGCGCGACGGCGAGCGCGATGAGCGCGTTGCGGCGCAACTCCTCGCCGAGGCTCGGCCCGATGAGCTCGTCACGCTGCTTGGTGACCTCGCCCACGCGCCGGTCGAGCGCCTCCTCCATGCGGATCACGTCGTCGGCGCCGATCTGCCCGGTGCGCACCGAGATCGCGTCGTCCGACTGCTGCACGACGGCCGAGGGGAACCCGGCGTCCGCCACCGCCTGTCTCGCCGTGGCGACGTCGACCGGCCTGCTCGTGCCGAACTCGACGATGCGGCCGCCGGTGAACTCGACGCCGTAGTTCAGCCCACGGGTGACCAGCCCGGCCCCCGCCAGCACGAGCAGCCCGGCCGCGACGGCGAGCCACAGCCGCCTGCCGCGCATCAGGTCCGGGTCGCGCCGGGTCAGCCAGGTCCTGACCCGGCCGATCGAGCCGATGCCGGAGGCCCGGGGGCCGATCCTGCCGATCAGGGCGGCGACGAGCACCCGGGTGATCAGCATCGCCGAGACCAGCGAGGCGAGCACGCCGATGGCCAGCGTCACGCCGAAGCCCTTCACCGGCCCGGAGGCGAGCCAGAACAGCAGCCCCGCGGCGAGCAGGGTGGTGATGTTGGAGTCGGCGATCGCGCTCCAGGCGTTCTTGAAGCCCCGGTCGAGGGCCGCCTTGAGGCCCCGGCGGGGCGCCGCGCCGTACTCCTCCCTGGCCCGTTCGAAGACCAGCACGTTGGCGTCCACCGCCATGCCGATCGCGAGGACGAACCCGGCCAGGCCGGGCAGCGTGAGCGTTGCTCCCATGGCCACGAGCCCGGCGTACGAGATCAGGCCGTAGCAGGCGAGCGCGACCGCGGCCAGCACGCCCACCAGCCGGTAGACGACGCCGATGAACACCGCGGTCAGGATCACCCCGACGACGCCGGCCTTGGCGCTCGCCGTGATGGCGTCGGCGCCGAGGGTCGGGCCGACCGTCCGCTGCTCGACCAGCTCCAGCGGCACCGGGAGCGAGCCGCCCTTGATCAGCACCGCGAGGTTCTGCGCCTCCTGCGGCGTGAACGACCCGGTGATCTGCGTGGTGCCGCCGGAGATCCCCGCGTCGCAGGCCACCGAGTCGGCCACCTGCGGTGAGGAGATGATCTCGTTGTCGAGGACGATGGCGACGCGGCGCTTGTGGTCGCCGACCGGCGCGCAGGCCGCCTTCCCGGTCAGCTCCCGCCAGGGGCCGGGTTCCTTGAAGTCGATCGTGACGAACCAGCCGGGCCCCATCTGGGGGTCGCTGCGCGCGGCGGCGTCGGTGACGCCGGCCCCGCTGAGGGCGACCGGGCCGAGCTTCAGCTTCTGGCCGCTCTCGTCGGCGACCGCGTCCTTGTCGCCGTCCTCGGCGGGACCGAGCACCGGATGGAAGTTGAGCTGAGCGGTCTTGCCGATGACCGCGGCGGCCTCGCGCGGGTCGAGCACACCGGGCAGTTCGACGATGATCCGCCTTTCGCCGGAGCGGACCAGGGTGGGGTCGACGACTCCGAGGGCGTCCGCCCTGCGCCGGAGCACGTCGAGGGCACGGTCGGTGGCGTCGGCGTCCGCCTTGACCGTGGAAGAGTCCTTCGTCTCGAAGACGAGCTGGGTGCCGCCGCGCAGGTCGAGACCGAGACGCGGGGCCATGGTGAGGGCGAGCAGCAGTGAGGTCGCGATGACGGCGAGCGCCGCCACCGCGCGCCACAGGGGCGCACGGGACATGAAGCCTCCACAGGCGTACGAGCGGGAAAGGTCTCAGTACGCGGTGGAGGGAGGAGCGCGGGCCGAGGCGGCCCGGCGCGGGCACTGTGCGGGCGGGCCGTCGTGGTGCGGCCCGGCCCGGGTGACCCGGGTGCCGCCGCGTGGCGTCGCCGGGTTGGGCAGCACGACCGGCCCGCCGGACACGCCGGGACCGCCCGCGCCCGCCTGGACCCGGGGCGGGGTCGCCCCTGGGACCGGGCCGCGTGGCGTGCGCCGGAGGGCACATCCGCGTGTCGGTGAGCCGGGCGCTTGCGGTGTGGTGGCCCGCTGTTTGGTGGCCCGCTGTTTGGAGGGCCGCCGCGCGGTGCGGCGTCTCCCACGCGGACACGGACGCGGACGCGGACGCGGGAACCCCGCCGGCGGTCAGGAAGATCGCGTGCAGCAGGAGCAGCAGCGCGGCGGTCAGCCTGCGTCGCACGAGCCTTCCCTCCCTTCCGCACGGCTCGGCCCTCTCTCACGAGACCCGGTCTTCCGGCCACCGTAGCGAGTTCCGCGCCCGGGTGCCGCATCCCGTGCCGGTGAGAACGGCAGCCGGGGGGGAACGGAGAACGCACCCGGGCGGACGGGAACGGTTTCGGAGAACGGGTACACACAGCGAATGGCGGAAATCGGGCGCGAACCGATCGGGAGAAACGGGCAGCGGGAAACGCAGATGACCGTTTCGCGAAGGTGGGTTATGGTCGGTCTCATGGCGACCTCACGACGTGGCACGTGCGGGTCCACCGCCTTCACGTTGGTGGTGGGCCTGCTGATGCTTGCCCTCGCGCTGGTCGCATCCACGCCCGCCTGGTATGGCGGAGATCCCGCCCAGCGCGCGCCGCAGGCCGCCGCCGAGGTGTGGACGCCGGGGGCGTGGACGCCGCAGTCGGCGACCCTGCCCACGGGCGCCGCCGGTCCCGAGCATCTGCCGTTCCCGTTCCGGCCGCGCACCGCGGCGGCCGCACCGGCGGCTCCCGTCTCCGCATCGTGCACGCCCGGCACCACGAGGACATCGTCCTCAGTCCACAACAGACCGGGCACCGCACCGCCGGCTCGCGCAGCCCACCACAGGCCCTGTGACACGAGCTCGCTCGGGGCGCGCCGGAACCGCGGCACCGTCCCGGTCCTCGTCGTCGCACGCCTGACCCGTCCCCGGCCGCACCGGCCCGGCGCGTCAGGCGACCGGCGACGCGACCCGGTGACCCGGTGCCCGTTTCGCGCACCCGCACCCCGCCGTCCCGCCTCGGCCGCCCGGGCGGGCGGTCGTCGCGTCCCCCGGCTCCGCGGGGTCGCCTTCCGAGCCCTTGACCACCATGCGCGGGTCCGCCCGCGTACTCGTATCGCGCACCGGCACCGGTGCGTCGATGGCGCGCGTGCTCGCGCGCCGACCTCATCCCTCACCTGGAGTGATGCCGCTTATGGCAGAGATCAGGTCGCCGCGCCTCCTCATGGAGGAGTGCCGGCGGTACACCGCGCAGCTGTCCGAGCTGCGCATGCTGCTCGAGGAGCGGCTCCACGCCGCCCGGGCCGAGCTGGCCTGGTCCCGTCCGTCCGCCGTGCGCGTACGGCAGGCGCGTCTCGACGTCGCCGCGATCGAGGCGGCACTGGAGCGGATGGATCGGGGCCTCTACGGCACCTGCACCCGATGCGAGGCGTTCCTGCCGCTCGACCGGCTCCGGCTCGCGCCCCACGTGCAGCAGTGCGCCTCCTGCGCCGGCGAGACCCGGTTGACGGCATGACGGTCATGACCGGCATGACCGGTGTCAACGGGAGGAGGGGCGGGGGAGCGGCCCTGGCCCTCGACCTCGGCACCGCGCGGACCCGGCTGCTGCTGTCCGGCAGCACGGCGATCAAGGAACGGCCCTCGGCGTGCGGCGGTCCGGGGACGGCCCGCCAGTGGCCCGTGCGGCACGGCATGGTCGCCGACATGCCGGCCTGCGCCCGGCTGGTCCGCACGGCGCTGGGCGACGCCGTGACCGAGCGGCACCAGTCCCTCGATCTCGTCCTGCTCGGCGTGCCCGTCGCGGCCTCCCGGCTGGACCGGCGGGCGGCGTACGCGGCGGTCAGCAGCGCCGCCCGCTGCCGGGTGAGGATCGTCGAGGAGCCGCTGGCCGCAGCGGTCGGCTGCGGCGTGGACATCGCCGACCCGAGGCCCCGGCTCCTGCTCGACGCGGGGGCGGGGATCGCCGAGGCCGTCGTCATCCGGGCCGCGAAATCGCCGACGCGGGCGCCGTACAGGTCGCCGCGGGCGACCCTGCCGAGGGCACCGGCTGCCGCCGTACGCGCGGGAACGGGTCGTGGCGATGGTCGCCGACCTGATCGCGCGCGTTCCCGCCGCGCTGCGGGCCACCGCCCGGCAGCAGGGCCTGCTGATCACGGGCGGCGGCGCCCGCGACCCCGAGCTGGCCCGCAAGCTCTGCGCGGAGCTGCGGATCACCGTCAGCCCCGCGGCCGATCCCGCCAACGCGACCGTCAGAGGGCTGGCCTGCCTGCTGTCCACGGTCGAGCACCGCACCTCCGGCACCTCCGGCACCTCTGCCATCGGACGAAAGGACGTCGACGATGACCACCAGTGACGAGTTCACCGCGATCAGCGAGCCGCAGACACAGGCGATGCGCGCCGACCTGGAGGAGCAGCTCCAGTGGCGTGAGGTGCAGCTGCGCGACCTGCGGGCCGCCGTCGACGGCGCAACGACGACACCGCCAGGCTCGCCCTGCTCGCCGACGTCGCCGCCACCGAGCGGGCGGTCGCCGAGCTGCGCAAGGCGCTGGAGCGGATCGAGGAGGGCAGCTACGGCCGGTGCGCCGACTGCACCGCGGTCATCCCGTTCGGCCGGCTGAAGATCCGGCCCATGGCCCGTTACTGCATCGCCTGCCAGCGGCGCCACGAGGCCCGCTGACGCCGGCGCGCCCGCTCCGCCACCGCCCACCGGTGCGGAGCGGGCGCGCCCGCGCGCTTCAGGAGGCGTCGAGGTCGGGCGCCCACGCCACGCCGTTGATGTGCGCGCCGCCGTCCACGGACAGCGTGTTGCCGGTCAGGTAGCGGGCGTCCTCGCCGGCCAGGAACAGCACGACCGGAGCGATGTCCAGCTCGGGATCGCCCATCCGGCCCATCGGGTTCGACCGGCCGGCCGCCGCATCGAGCTCGGGGTTCTCGGCCATCCTGCGGGCGAAGGCCGCGCTCTTCGCGCCCGGGCAGACCGCGTTCACCACCACGCCGGTCGGCGCCCACTCCCGGGCCGCCGTACGGGTGAGCGTGCGCAGCGCCTCCTTGGCCGAGTTGTACTCCAGCGTGCCCATGTGGGCGTTGACGCCGTTCAGGGAGCACATGTTGACGACCCGGCCCCAGCCCTGCCGCTTCATGTGCGGGAACGCGGCACGCATCGCCCAGAACGGGCCGTAGTAGCCCATGGCGAAGCCGCGGTCGAGCTGCTCGTCGGTCTTGTTCTCCACCCGGCTCATCGGGCCCACGCTGCCCCAGGCATTGTTGACCAGGATGTCGATCCGCCTCCACGCCTCGGCGGCGGCCTCGACCATCGCCTCGACCTGGGCCCGGTCGGTGACGTCGGTGCGGACGAACCTGGCGTCGGCGCCGAACTCGGCGGCCAGTTCCCGGGCGGTCCGCGTGCCGGTCTCCTCGTCGATCTCCGCCACCAGCACCTTCGCGCCCTCGGCGGCGAAGCGGCGGGCCACGCCCCTGCCGATCCCCGTCGCCCGCGCCCGTGATGATGGCCGTCCGCCCGGCCAGCCGCCCCGTCGCCCACTGTGCCCGCCCTTCCTCGCCGGAAACGCGGAGAGGTTAGCCGCCCCCGCCGCCGCGAGCCGGGCCGCTTCCGATCAGTGGGACGGGCCGGTCAGCTCGTCAGGCCGAGGTCGGAGGCGGGGTCGAAGCCCCGTACGGCAGCGGGCCCGCCGGGGACTCTCACTCAGCGGGAGGACGGGGGCGGCCGGGCGCGGGGTCTGTCACGGTGGGGATCGACGCTCGGCCCCCCGACCGGCAGATTGGATTGAGCACAAGTGACGCAGATCCGAGGACTCGGCTACCTCAAGGTCCAGACGCGTGACATCGGGCGCTGGCGCGAACTCCTCATCGACGGGCTCGGCTTCGGCCGAGGGGTCCGGCCGGACCCGGACGGCCTGTACCTGCGCATGGACGAGCGCCGCGCACGCCTCGTCGTGCTGCCCGGCGACACCGACCGGGTGCTCGCGGTCGGCTGGGAGGTGCGCGACCAGTTCGCGCTCGCCGCCGTCGGCCGGGCCGTCGAAGCGTCCGGCACGCCGGTGAAGGTGCTGTCGGAGGAGGAGTCTGCCGAGCGCGACGCCGAGGCGGTCATCGCGTTCACCGACCCCGCGGGCGTTCCCGTCGAGGTCTTCTTCGGCCCCGTGCTCGACCACAGCCCGGTCGTGACCGGCCTGGGCCAGCGCTTCGTGACCGGCGCGCAGGGGATGGGCCACGTCGTGGTGCCCACCACCGCGATGGACGAGACCGTCTCCTTCTACACCGAGGTGCTCGGCTTCCTGCCCCGGGGGGCCATCAAGATGGGCGGCGGGAAGCCGCCGTACCGCCGGGTGCGCTTCATGGGCGTCAACCAGCGCCACCACAGCCTCGCGGTCTGTCCCGCCGGGTACGCGGGCGACCCCGGCCTGGTGCACCTGATGGTCGAGGTGGACAGCCTGGACGCCGTGGGCATCGCGCTCGACCGGGTGCGCAGGTCGGGCTTCTCCATCTCCTCCACCCTCGGCCGGCACACCAACGACAAGATGGTCTCCTTCTACGTCCGCGCCCCCGGCGGCTGGGACATCGAGTACGGCACCGAGGGCATGCTCGTCGACGAGACGTACTACACGGCCGAGGAGATCACCGCCGACAGCTACTGGGGCCACGACTGGTCGGGCTCCGAGCCGCTGGCCACCTTCGTGCCGAAGAAGTGAGTGAGCCGCCGATGACTCCCCGGCCGTCGGTCGAGCCCGTTCCCGCGGCCTCCGTCGCCGCGTTCGACCACGAGTGCGACGTGCTCGTCGTCGGTTTCGGCTGCGCCGGCGCGGCCGCCGCGTACGAGGCCGCCGCGGCGGGCGCGGACGTGCTGGTGCTGGAGCGCGCGGGCGGGCCGGGCGGCTCGTCCGCGATGTCCGGCGGCGAGCTGTACCTCGGCGGCGGCACCGCGATCCAGCGGGCCTGCGGCTTCGAGGACGACCCGGGCACCATGTTCGCCTACCTCACGGCGGCGCTCGGCCCGCACGCCGACGAGGAGAAGCTGCGGCTGTACTGCGAGGGCAGCGTCGAGCACTTCGAGTGGTTCCGGGCCAGGGGCGTGCCCTTCAACGAGTCGTTCTTCGACGCGCCGAGCTGGATGCCCCCGACGACCGACGGCCTGATGTGGCTCGGGGAGAACGCCTGGCCGTACAACACCGTCGCGCGGCCGGTGCCGCGCGGCCACCGCCCGGCCGTCGAGAGCTGGGGCGGCCGGCTGCTGATGGACAGGCTGGTGGAGGCGGCGCGGGCGGCCGGAGCCGCCTGCCACGCCGACACCCGCGCCACCAACCTGGTGGTCGACGGCGACGGCCGGGTCACCGGGGTCGTGGCCCGCCGGTACGGCGAGGAGGTGACCTACCGCGCCCGCAGGGGAGTGGTGCTGACCACCGGCGGGTTCGTCGACAACGAGGAGATGCTCGCCGACCACGCTCCGGTGCTGCTCGGGCACGGCAAGGTCAGCGACGGCCTGGACGACGGCGGCGGCATCCGCATGGCCACCGCGCTCGGCGCGGCCACCCGCCGCATGGGCGAGGTCGAGATCGCGATGACCGCGCTGCCCGCGATGCTGGTGCGCGGCATGCTCGTGAACGGGCTCGGCCGGCGCTTCATAAACGAGGACGTCTATCCCGGCCTGTTCAGCGTCGCCGCCGTACGGCACCAGCCCGGGCCGTACTGGGCGATCATCGACGAGGAGGGCTACGAGGACATCCCCGCGCGGGACCTGTGGGGCGTGCGCCCGGTCTTCGTGGCCGAGACCCTCGCCGAGCTGGAGGAGTCGCTCGGCATGCCGCAGGGCGCGCTGGAGGACACCGTCGCGGTGTACAACCGGCACGCCGAGCGCGGCGAGGACCCCTACTTCCACAAGGACCCCAAGTGGTTGCGCCCGCTGAAGGGGCCGTTCGCCGCCGCCGATCCGCGGCTGGGATTCGGCATGGGCGACCGCGACAGCGCGGGCAAGGGGACCGGCGCCGCCGGCTTCACGCTCGGCGGCCTGCGCACGACCGTGGACGGCGAGGTGCTGAACCAGTCCGGGCGGCCGATCCCCGGCCTGTACGCCGCGGGACGCGCCTCCTCCGGCATCCACGGCGAGGGATATGTCAGCGGCACCTCTCTCGGCGACGGCACCTTCTTCGGCCGCCGCGCCGGCCGCGCGGTCGCCAAGGAGGCGTGATGAACCGGTTCGACGGCAAGAACGTGCTGCTCACCGGGGCGGCGTCGGGCATCGGGCGGGCCACCGCCGTACGGCTGCTGGCCGAGGGCGCCACGGTTTTCGCGGTGGACCGGGACGAGGAGGGGCTCGCGGAGACCGGGAAGCTGGCGGGGACGGACCGGTTCATCCCCCACCGGGCGGACCTGGCGGAGGAGACGGCGGTGGTGTCGGCCGCCACCGCGGCCGTCGCCCGCCTCGGCCGGGTGGACGTGCTGGCCAACGTCGCCGGAGTGCTGCGGGTCACCCCGTTGGAGTCGGTGGGGCTCGACGACTACCGGACCATCTTCGCGGTCAACGTGTTCGCCCCTGTCACGCTCTGCCGGGAGGTGCTGCCGCACATCCCGGACGGCACCGGGGTCATCGTGAACGTCACCTCGACGGCGGCGACGAAGGCGCACCCGTGGATGACCGGCTACGCCGCGTCCAAGGGGGCGCTGCTGTCGTTCTCGATCAGCCTCGCCGCCGAGCTCGCGTCGCGGCGGATCCGCGTCGTCCCGGTCTCGCCCGGCGGGGTCGCCACGCCGCTGACCGCCAACCGGGAGACGTTCGCCGGCGTCGACACGTCGTGGTACGCGCGCACCTATCCCCTCTGGGGCAGGCCCGGCCGCCCCGAGGACATCGCCGGGACCATCGCGTACGCGGCCTCGGCCGACGGCGCCTACCTCAACGGCGTCGAGGTCCGCGTGGACGGCGGCTCGCACAGCTGACCGCCGTCCCGGCCCCGGTCACGCCGGTCATGTCCGGTCGTACCAGGTGACGGTGGCCGGCGCCGCGGGCTGGGCCCCGGTGAGTTGGGAACGGTACAGCCGGGCGTAGGCGCCTTCCGCCGCCAGCAGCTCGTCGTGCGTGCCCTGCTCGACGATCCGCCCCTCGTCCATCACGAGGATCAGGTCGGCGTTCCGAATGGTCGACAGCCGGTGCGCGATGACGAAACCGGTGCGCCCGGCCCGCAGCGAGGTCATGGCCCGCTGCACCAGCACCTCGGTGCGGGTGTCGAGGGCGCTGGTGGCCTCGTCGAGCACCAGGATCGGGGGATCGGCCAGGAACGCGCGGGCGATGGTGACGAGCTGGCGCTCGCCCGCGCTCAGCCCCTCGCCGTCGTCGTCGACCACCGTGTCGTACCCGTCGGGCAGCGTGCGCACGAGGTGGTCGACGCCGGTCGCCCTGGCCACCTCGACGATCCGTTCGCGCGGCACGTCGCCGGCGCCGTACGCGATGTTGTCGGCGATCGTGCCGTGCCGCAGCCAGGTGTCCTGGAGCACCATGCCGATCCTGGCGCGCAGCTCCTGCCGGGGCACCCGGGAGATGTCCACCCCGTCCACCGTGATCCGCCCGCCCGTGACGTCGTAGAAGCGCATGAGCAGGTTGATCAGCGTGGTCTTGCCCGCGCCGGTCGGGCCGACGATCGCGACGGTCTGCCCCGGCTCCGCGACCAGGGACAGGTCCTCGATCAGGGGACGATCCGGCGCGTACCGGAACGAGACGTTCTCGAACGTCACCCGCCCGGTGGTCGTGGCCGGAAGGTGGACGGGATCGGCGACGGGCTCCTCCTCGTCCTCGTCGAGCAGCTCGAAGATCCGCCCGGCCGAGGCGAGCACCGACTGCAGGAGGGTGGACATCGACGTGACCTGGTTCACCGGCTGCCCGAACTGCAGGCAGTACTGGATGAACGCCTGCACGTCGCCGACCGACAGCGCGCCGGCCGCCACCCGCAGGCCGCCGATGACCGCGACGAGCACGTAGTTGAGGTTCATGACGAGCGACATCGACGGGCCGATCAGGCTGGACAGCAGTTGCGCCCGGAACCCCGCGCGGAACACCGCGTCGTTGCGCTCGCCGAACTCCCGTACGGCCTGGCGCCGCCGGCCGAAGACCCTGACCAGGGCGTGCCCGGTGTAGGTCTCCTCGATGTGGGCGTTGAGCCGGCCCGTGGCCGCGAACTGCTCGGCGAACCTCGGCTGGGCCCGCCTGCCGACCGCCCTGGCCGCCACGACGGACAGCGGCACCATGACCACCGAGACCAGGGCGAGCAGCGGCGAGGTCCACACCATCATCACCAGCACGCCGACGAGCGTGAGCAGTGCGGTGACCGCCACGCTGAGCACCTGCTGCAGTGTCTGGCCGACGTTGTCGACGTCGTTGGTGGCGCGGGAGAGCACGTCGCCCCGCTGCCGCCCGTCGAAGTAGGCCAGCGGCAGCCGCGCGAGCTTGGCCTGGGTCCGCTCCCGCAGCCGGAAGACCAGCCGCTGGGCGATGGTCGCGGTCGCCCGCTGCTGGACGAAGGAGAGGAGGAACGCGGCCAGGTAGCAGGCGAGGGCGCCCAGCAGGACCCGGCCGGTCGCGGCGAAGTCCACCCGGTGGTGCCCGGACACGGCCGACAGCACCAGGTCGGTGGCCGCGCCGAGCAACCGGGGGACGGCCACGGTCAGGGCCACGGACCCGGCCGCGCAGGCCAGGGCGGCCACGGCGAGCGGGAGTTCGGGGCGGGCGGTCTCCAGCAGACGCCGGACGGCGCCTCGCTTCCGGGCTGTCATGCGGCCACCTCCTGGCCTGTCTGGGAGAACACGATCTCGCGGTAGGCGGGGCACGAGGCCATCAGCTCCTCGTGGGTGCCGGACCCGGCGACGCGGCCCTCGTCGAGCACCACCACCTGGTCGGCGTGCCGGATCGAGGAGATCCGCTGGGCGACCAGGACGACGGCGACGTCGCGGGTCTCCCGCGCCAGCGCGTCGGCGAGCGCCCGCTCGGTGAGCGGGTCGAGGGCGGAGAACGGGTCGTCGAGCAGCAGCACCCGGGGACGGGCGACCAGGGCCCGCGCCACGGTCAGGCGCTGCCGCTGGCCGCCGGACAGCGACGCGCCCCCCTGGCCGAGCGGCGTCTCCAGGCCCTCCGGCAGCGCCTCCACGAAGTCGCGCGCCTGCGCGATCTCCAGCGCGTGCCACAGCTCGGCGTCGGTCGCCTCGGGCCTGCCGTACCTGAGGTTGCCGGCGATGGTCCCGGAGAACAGGTATGGCCGCTGCGGCACCAGCCCGACGACGCCGGCCGGCTCCTCCGGGGGCAGCGACGCGACGTCCGTGCCGTCGAGGAGCACCCGCCCGCCGGTCGGGTCGAGCAGCCGGGCCACGAGGTTCAGCAGGGTCGTCTTGCCCGAGCCGGTGGAGCCGACGACCGCGACGGTCTCGCCGGGGCGGACGAGGAGGTTCACGCCCCGCAGCACCGGCTCTTCGGCCCCCGGATAGCGCACGTGCGCGTCGTGGACCTCCACCTCACCCTTCCAGATCCGGCCCCGCCAGGCCCGATCGGTGCCGGCCGGCGGCTCCATCGGTTCGGTCCCGGTCTCCAGCACCTCGCGCACCCGGAGGGCGGAGACCCGGGCGCGCGGCGCTGCCAGGACGGTGAAGGTCGCGAGCAGGGCGGACCCCAGGATCACGGCCAGGTAGTTCAGGAACGCCACCAGCGAGCCCACCTGGGTGACGCCGTCGTCGACGAGGTGCCCGCCGAACCAGACGACCGCCACGCCGCAGAGGTTGCCGATCAGCATGCCGGCGGGATACATGACGGCCGTCAGCCGCGCCGCGCGTACGGCGGAGTCCTGTAGGGCCCCGTTGGCCTCGGCGAACCTGGCGCGCTCGCGGTCCTCGGCGGCGAACGCCCGGACGACCCGGACCCCGGCGATCTGCTCGCGCACCAGCCGGTTGACCTTGTCGACGCCGCGCTGCGTCGCCTGCGACAGCGGGGTGAGCCGGTGCAGGATCGCCCACAGGACGGCCGACAGCGCCGGCAGCGCGACCAGCAGCAGCGTGGACAGGCGCAGGTCCTGCCGCAGCGCCATGACCACCCCGCCGAGGAAGATCATGGGCGTGGCGGCCAGGCCGGTCAGCCCCATGAAGACCAGCGTCTGCACCTGCTGCACGTCGCCGACCGTGCGGGTGATCAGGGACGGCACGCCGAAGCGGCCCACCTCCCGCGAGGAGAACTCCTGGACCTTCGCGTAGACGGCGGCGCGCAGCTCGTGACCGAGGGTGGCGGCGGTCCTGGCGGCGAGGACGCCCACCACGGCCAAGCACAGGACCTGTGCCAGCGTCCCGGCCACCATGACACCGCCGAGACGCACGATCAGCCCGGTGTCGCCGCGCAGCACGCCGTCGTCGATGAGCGTGGCGTTGAACGTGGGCAGCAGGAGGGCGGCGAGCGCCTGCGCGATCTGGAGCACGGCGATCAGGGCGACGGCGCCGCGACGGGGACGCAGGCCGGAGCGGAGCAGGGAGCCCATCTCAGCCCCCGTACGGCCGGGCCGCGCGCGCGTCGCGCAGGGCCCGCCCGAACCACACGAGCTCGTCGAGCATGACCTTGGCGGCGCCCTCCGGGCCCGCGGGGTCCTTCGGCCAGTTCCCCTCCGCGTCGAACAGTGTCCAGGGGCTCTGGAAGGCGACGGAGTCGCGGATCGTCACGGCGTGCAGCTCGGCGAAGACCAGCCGGAGCTGTTCGACGGCCCGCAGGCCGCTGGACATGCCGCCGTAGCAGACGAACCCGACGGGCTTGGCCGCCCACTCCCGGTGGTAGCTGTCGATCATCAGTTTGAGCGCGGCGGGGAAGCTGCGGTTGTACTCGGGGGTCACGACGACGAAGGCGTCCGCGGTCTCCACCCGGGGCCGCAGCCCGACGACCTCCTCCGGCCTCTCGCCGCCGAAGTGCCCGCGCAGCCCGTCGGGGAGCCGGGTCTCGGCCAGGTCGATCACGTCGAGCGCGAGGTCGTCGCGCCGTTCCGCCTGGCCGGCGAACCAGTTCGCGACGAGGGGGGCCACCCTCCCGTCCCGGACGCTGCCGATGATCATCGCCACATTGAGCCGGGGTTCTCCGGGCATGGTTCCTCCACGAGGTGTGTACGGCGTACGCAACGAGTACACCGTACGCGCAGATGCGTACGGCGTACAAGTCCGAGTACGATGTACACACCGAACCGGGAGGAGCACGACGATGGCCGGGAAGAAAGCGGACGACGCGGACGACGGCGCCCACGAGTCCATCTGGCAGCGGATGGAGCGCCCCGCCCGGCCTCCCCGCGCGGCGCTGACCCATGCGCAGATCGCCGCGGCGGCCGTGGAGATCGCGGACGCCGAAGGGCTCGACGCGGTCTCCATGCGCCGGCTGGCCGAACGGCTCGGCGTCGCCACCATGGGCCTCTACCGCTACGTGCGCGGCAAGGACGACGTGATCGAGCTGATGGTGGACGCGGTCTATGCCGAGGAGGCGCGGGCCGTGGAGGGCCGTGACTGGCGGGAGGTCCTGCGCGTGTCCGCCCTGCGGCTGCGCGCCCTCATCCTGCGCCATCCCTGGCTGGTGGAGACCACGGCCCAGACCGGGCCGCTGACCCCCAACTTCGTCGCGCGCACCGACCGGCTGCTCGCGTCGCTGGACGGCCTCGGCCTCGACCCCGACACGGCGATGACGGTCATCGGCACGGTCGGCGCGTTCGTCACCGGGGCGACCACCGCCAGGATCAGGATGGCCAGGCTGATGCGCAAGGAGGGCGCGGAGAAGATGGACGACCTGCGCACCCTCTACTCGTCGCGGATGAGGTGGCTGCTGGAGTCGGGCCGCTATCCGGCGTTCGAGCGCTACATCCGCGGCGGCGTCAGGAAGGACGACGACGACTGGCAGTTCGAGCTGGGGCTGGACAGCGTCCTCGACGGCATCGCCGCCCGGCTGAAGGTATGAAGACGACAGGCGGCCACCCGGGAGGGGTGACCGCCTGTCGCGCCGGCGAGCGTCGAGCGTTCAGGAGCTGGGCGGGGGGATCATTCGCTTCGTCGCCTCGTGGGCCCTGCGGACCATCTCGGCCCGGGGGAAGCCGCTCCGCTTGCGGGCCGTCTCCTCGTTGCCGCCCGCGATCCAGACCGGGCCGTCGGCGAGGTGCTCCAGGCCCTCGCGCGCCACGTCGTCGGGCTCGGCCACGTTGAGCCCGGGCAGGTCCATCCGCAGCCCGGCCCGCTCCATCGCTGGAGTGCGGGTGACGCCGAGGACGAGTTCGAGCACGTGCACGCCGTGCTCGCCCAGCTCCAGCCACAGTCCCTCGGCGAAGACGCGGCTGAACGCCTTGACCGCCGAGTAGACGCTGATCTGCGCCTGGCCCATGTATCCGGCGAGCGAGCCGACCAGGATGATGCCGCCGCGGCGGCGCTCCCGCATGAGCGCGCCGAAGTGATGGGTGAGCGCGAGCTGGGCGGTGATGTTGAGGTCGACGACCCCGCGCACCCGGTCGAGGTCGCCGGTCACGAACTCGTGGCCGTAGCTGTTGGCGCCCGCGTTGAAGATCAGCAGGCCCACCTCGACGTCGTCGGTCACCGAGCGGACGGCCTTGATCGCGCCCGGGTCGGTCAGGTCGAGCTCCAGCGTGCGCACCTCGACGCCCTTGGCCCTGACCTGCTCGGCCGTATCGGCCAGCGGCCCGGGCTTGCGGGCGATGAGCACGAGGTCGAACCCGGCGTCGGCGAGCCGATGGGCGAACGACGCGCCCACTCCCTCGGATCCGCCCGCGACGACGGCCCAGGGGCCGTACACGTCCTTGTCGATCACGATTCCTCCGGTACGGCGATCTCGCCGTCGAGCGCGGCCTGGACGATGGAGTCCCGCAGCGCCGCGCAGCCGGGGAAGACTCCGGGCCCGGCGGCGCGGCGCTCCTGGCAGGTGCCGGCCGCGTCGGCGTTCCACTGGACGCTGGTCTGGTGCCAGCTCGCCTTGCGTACCTCCACCCCGGCGCCGCACCGCCTGCAGGTCAGCGGCTGCATGGGCGCGTCGAGCAGCCGGTTGTCGGGGCGGATCGTCATGCGGGCCGGCCCGTGCTCGCCGAAAGCTCCGCGGCCTTGCGGGCGAGGTTCTCCTCGACCTCCTTCCTCCACGCCTCGACCGGGCGGGCGGTGTCGAGCTCGAACTCGAAGCGCTCCACCATCTCCGGCCTGACGTCGGCGACGTCCACGTAGAACTGCTCGTACCAGCGGCGCAGCTGGTAGACCGGCCCGTCCTCCTCGCACAGCAGCGGGTTGTCGATCCGTGCCTTGTTCTTCCAGATCTGCACGTCCTGGTCGAAGCCCTTGAGGATGAAGGAGCTCATCTTCCTGGCCATCTCGTCGGCCGCGGGCCCGGAGAGCTTGTCGGTGCGCTGCACGATGATCCCCGAGTGCAGCACGAACGAGTGCGCGTCGATCGGGTAGTGCGCATTGATCAGGACCGAGTTGATGTCCATGGTGTCGTAGTGGTACGTCAGATCGTCGATCATGAAGGACGGCCCGTGGTACGACGCCACCGAGTCGTTGCCGAGCAGCCTCGGCTCGCCGTCCTTCGCGGGCGGGCGGGTGTCCTGGCGGCCGGTGCCCTTCATGATCTGCGTGGCGACGTGGCCCTCGAAGATGTTCTTGAAGTACGTCGGGAACGAGTAGTGGACGTAGAAGAAGTGCGCCATGTCGACGACGTTGTCCACGACCTCGCGGCAGTTGGTGTTCACGATGGTCTCGGTCCAGACCCAGTCGGTCCAGTCGTCCCGCGTCGCGCCCTCGATCCGGGGGATCGTGACCTCGGGCGGCGGCGGGTTGCCCTCCGGGTCGTTCCACACGAACAACAGGCCGTCCTGGTCCATCGTGGTCCAGGCCGCGGTGCGGGCGCGCAGCGGGACGCGGCGCGAGTAGGGGATCTTCTTGCAGCGGCCGTCGCCGCCCCAGCGCCAGTCGTGGAACGGGCAGGCGATCTCGTCGCCCTTGATCGTGCCCTGCGACAGGTCCCCGCCCATGTGCCGGCAGTAGGCGTCGAGCACGTTGATCCTGCCGTCGCCGCTCTGGAAGACCACGAGCTTCTGGCCGAAGGCGTTGACCGTGTGCGGCTTGCCGTCCTTGAACTTCTCCGACAGGCCCAGGCAGTGCCAGCCCCGGGCGAACCGGGTGGGCACCGCCTCCGCCTCGATTCTGCGGATGTCGTCGTTCCCGGCTTCTACTGCAGTCACCTTGATCCGACCCTTCAGGACGCACGTTCTCTCAGTCCGCCAACGTAGGAGCTGTGGCGGCCCGCCGGACGGTGAGTCCCATTGGCCGGGAGTGTCCTGACATGCGGTCATCGGCTCCACGCACCATCATGGACGGCATCTGACCGACGAGCGTGACACGGAGGACTCCCAGATGAGCAACGAGGTCCTGGACGCGGTTCGGGCGCTGCTGCCGAAGATCGCCGAACGGGCCCGGTCCACCGACGAGGACCGGCGGGTCCCGGCGGAGTCGATCAGGGAGCTGGTCCAGGCCGGGGTCTTCCGGATGCTGCAGCCCAAGAGGTACGGCGGCGTGGAAAGCGACCCGGTGAGCTTCTACGAGGTGGTCAGGGAGATCTCGGCGGTGTGCGGGTCCACCGGCTGGACCGTCGCCGTGCTCGGTGTGCACCCCTGGCAGCTCGCCCTGTTCGACGAGGCCGCCCAGGACGAGGTGTGGGGAAGCGACCCGGACGCGCTGATCTCCTCGTCGTACGCGCCGGTCGGGCGGCTCGTCCCGACCGAGGGCGGCTACCGGCTGTCCGGCCGGTGGCGGTTCTCCTCCGGCTGCGAGCACGCGTCGTGGGCGATGGTCGGCGGCCTCGTCCTCGGCGACCAGGGCAAGCCGGTGGACTTCATGACCGTGCTGGTGCCCCGCTCCGACTACCTGATCGCGGACGTGTGGGACGTCATCGGGCTGCGCGGCACGGGCAGCAACGACATCATCGTCGAGGACGCCTTCGTGCCCGCGCACCGCGTGATGCGCAACTACGAGATGGCGCAGCTTCGCGGCCCCGGCCAGAAGGTGAACACCGGCCCGCTCTACCGCATCCCGTTCGGCACCGTGTTCACCACCACGATCACCGCCCCGGTCATCGGGATGGCCGTCGGCTGCTACCGGTCGTACGTGAGCGCGATGCGCGACCGCGTACGGCTCAGCCTCGGCGGCGGCCGGTTCGCCGAGGACCAGTTCGCGCAGGTCGCCGTCGCCCGGGCGGCGTCGGAGATCGACGCGGCCATCCTGCAGACCGACCGCAACGTGCGGGAGATGTACGAGCACGCGGTGCGGGGCGAGACGATCCCGGTGGAGCTGCGGCTGCGGGTGCGCAGGGACCAGGTGCGCGCCACCGAGCGCGCGCTGGAGGCGATCGACATCCTGTTCAAGACCGCCGGGGGCAACTCCCTCAGCCGGGGCAACCCGATCGAGCGGGCCTGGCGTGACGCCCACGCGGGCAGCGTCCACGTGGCCAACGACGTCGAGCGGGCCCTCGCGATGTACGGCAAGGGCGAGTTCGGCCTGGCCGTCGAGGACAACCTGATCTGACGGACGGCGAAAGGGGCCCGGACGGCGCCGCGTCCGGGCCCCTTCTCACCGCCGTCAGCAGGTGGACGCGGGTGTTCCTCCGGCGAGGATCGTCCGCGCGAACGCCAGCGCGTCGTCGAACGAGGCCGCGACCGACGCCCGGTGGTCGGCGCCGGCGTAGGTCCGGTAGGTGACCTTCGCCGCGCCCGCGCACAGGTCGGCGACCATGAGGTCGGTCGTCTGCTTCGGCACCAGGACGTCGGCCGTGCCCTGGGCGACCAGGGTGGGCACCCGGACCTTCAGCCCGACCGGCTCCTGCGCCCGCAGATAGCCGGTCAGGGTCGCGGTGTCGGCACCGGGGCGGAACACGCTGCTCACGGACGTGTCCGCGGCGACCGCCCGCACCTGGTCCATGCATCCCGTACGCGCCGCGTCGAGCAGCGGCTTCACCCCGTCGGTGACCAGTTCCTCCGGCGTGATCGCCGGATCGGCCGCCGCCGCGCCGAACAGGATCGTGGGCAGGAAGGCCAGCGCGTCCTTCGCCCCCGGCATCGCCTGGAGGTAGGCCACCGTCTGGGAGTAGCCCCAGCCGCCGGGGGCGATCGCGATCGCGCCGCGCAGCCGCACGTCCCCGCGCTCGCCGGTGGCGGCGGCGCTGAACAGTGCGGCGTGGCCACCCTGGCTGTGGCCCGCGGCGAACCAGTCCCGTCCGATGTGCGGGTCCACACGGCGCGCCGCGCGCACCATGTCGATCACGCTGTCCGCCGCGCTCCGCCCGTTCAGGTACGGATGCCCGCCCGGGGTGCCGAGGCCCTCGTAGTCGGTGCGCACGACGGCGAAACCGTGCGCCACCCAGGCGTCCAGCGTCGGGTTCACCGAGGCCAGGTAGCCGTGCGCGGGACCGCCGGCCGTGTCGGCCGAGGGCGCGCAGACGTCGGCCGTACCGGTCGTGCCGTGCGCCCAGCTGATCACCGGCCAGCCGCCGGGCGGCGGGGGCGACGCCGGCACCGAGACCACACCCGACACGGTGACGGGCCTGCCCGAGGCGCCCTCGGAGACGTAGGTGACGTACCAGTTGCGGGCCGCGGTCGGCAGCGCCGCCGCGCCGGTCAGCGGACGGGCGGACAGCAGCGTGCCCCGCTGCCCTGGAGGTACGGGACGGGCGTCGGCCGTGGCGGGTGCCATGATCGCCGCGGCGGCCAGGACGGCCAGGGAGAGCGCCGTGAGGCGTGATCGGGGGAGTGGCATCAGCGTTCCTTTCAACGTGCCATGTCCCTGACGGCCCGGTAGGCGAAGACCATGGCCGAACCGATCGGGACGCCGGGGCCGGGGTAGCGGCGCCCGGAGAACGAGGCGCTGGTGTTGCCCGCGGCGTACAGGCCGGGAATCGGCCGTCCGTTCCCGTCGAGCACCCGTCCGTCGGGGTCGGTGCGCAGGCCGCCCTTGGTGCCGAGGTCGCTGAGCACCACCCGCGCGGCGTAGTAGGGCGGGGTGTCCACCGGCACCAGGCACGGGTTCGGCCGGTCCTCCGGCCTGCCCGCGAAGAACAGGTCGTAGGGGTCCTCGCCGCGGTGGAAGTCCTCGTCCACGCCGGTCTCGGCGAAGCCGTTGAACCGCTCGACGGTGCCGGTGAGCGCATCGCCCGGCACGCCGATCAGTTCCGCCAGCTCGGGCAGGCTCTCGGCGCGCACCCAGGTGCCGGCCTCGAGGTGCTCCTCGGCGGCGCGGCCCGGCAGCGAGATCGCCGGGAGCCGCCCGCCGGAGCGGGAGTCGAAGATCAGATGGGCCGGCACGCGGCCGGGCGCCGCCGTCATCTCGCGGCCCATCCGGTCGTAGGGCAGCGACTCGTTGGCGAACCTGCGGCCCGACGCGTCGACCATGAGCCCGCCGCGGAAGCCCAGGGTGAAGGCGGCCCGGCCGTCCGGCAGCGCCACGCCCGGGCACCACCACGCCTCGTCCATGAGACCGGTGGCCGCGCCGATCGCGGCGGCGGCCCTGATCGGGTCGCCGGTGTTCGCGCCAGCCGGGGCCATCGACCACTCGGCGGTCCCCGGGACGCCGTGCTCCGCGCGCATCGCGGCGTCGCCCTCGAATCCGCCGGCGGCCAGCAGGACGCCCCTCGCGGCGCGCAGCCGTACGGTTCCGCCGTCGGCGGTCGCGGCCTCCACCCCGGTCACCCGGCCGTCCTCGACGACGAGCCGGGTGAGCGCGGTGCCGGTGCGCACGGTGCCGTTCCCGGTGTTCGTGAGGGCGAGCAGCAGCCGGCCGATCAGCGCCCGCCCGGCCGACAGCGGTCCCTCGGCGTGGCCCAGGCCCGCGCGGTCGCGGTCCACGGGCGGCCGGACCAGGGCGGCGAGGTCGCCGAGCCGCTCGGCCGGCATATCGAGCGGCACGAACGAGCGGCCCGCGTCCAGCCGCCCCGGCGCGGGGAAGTAGTCGGGAAAGGCCCTCCACTCGAACTCGATCGCCGGGTCGCGCTCCAGGAACTCGGCCACCTCGGGCGCGGTCGCGAGGAACGCCTCCCGCCGGTCGGCCTCCGCCTCGCCCAGCAGCGCGACGAGGTAGGCGCGGGCCGACTCCGCCGAGTCGCCGATCCCGGCGCGGCGCTGCACCTGGGTGCCGGGCAGCCAGACGGCCGCCCCGGAGTAGGCGGACGTGCCGCCGAGCAGCGCCGTCTTCTCCAGCACGACCGTACGCAGCCCGCTCGCCGCGGCGGCCAGCGCGCCGGTCATGGCTCCCGCGCCGGAACCGGCCACCACCACGTCGTACTCGTCGTCCCACGACTGCGCCGCCATGCCCGTCCTCCCGTCGTCCCTGACAGTGGTGGCGTACAGGCAAGCGCAGCAGGAGGCGCGCCAGGCTCGCTCATCCCACTGAGTGGTATGGACCAGTGGCAGGTGGGCCCGTACGGCTGTGTATCGTCGTTGCGAAACACGAAAGGTCAGGGGGAGACGTGCCGAGGATCGCCGAGGTCAGGGCGCCGGCGGAGCCCAACTCGCCGGAGCAGCGCGCCCGGCACCTGCGGATCCTGCGGGCCGCGGCGCGCATGGGCGCCGAGAAGGGCCTCGAGCGCGTCCAGATGCACGAGGTGGCCAAGGAGGCCGGGGTGGCGATCGCCACGCTGTACCGGTACTTCCCCTCGAAGACCCACCTGTTCACCGCCGTGATGGCCGAGCAGATCGACCGGTTCGACGAGAGCGTCCCGCAGCCGAAGCCGGGCACCGCGCCGGAGGACGCCGTCGCCGACGTGCTCGTGCTGGCCAGCAGGCAGTTGCTGCGCCGCCCCGCGCTCGCCACCGCGATGCTGCAGTCGGCGAACTCCGCCAACGCCGCCGCGGTGGCCGACGCCGGCCGATCGACATGACGTTCCGGCAGATCGTCCTGCGGACGCTCGGCATCCAGGAGCCGACCGTCATGGACGTCACGCTGATCCGGCTGCTCATGCAGTGCTGGTATGGCGTGCTGCAGTCGAGCCTGAACGGCCGGGCCTCGGTCCCCGACACCGAGAGCGACATCCGCATCGCCTGCCGACTGCTGCTCGCGCCCCGCTCCAACGCCGCCTCCCGCTGACCGGGACGGCCTCCGCCGTCCCGCCCGCCCGTCGGTAGCGTGCGGCGCCATGAACCGTTTCGAGGGCGTGAAGGTCCTGCTCACGGGCGCAGCCTCGGGGATCGGGCGGGCCACCGCGGTCCGGCTCGCCGCCGAGGGCGCGCACGTCTTCGGCGTGGACCGCGACGAGCGGGGCCTCGCGGAAACGGGCCGGCTGGTGCGGGGCGCGTACGTCCCGCACGTGGCCGACGTGACGGACGAGCGGGCCGTGGTCGCGGCCGTGGACGCGGCGGCCGCCGCGCTCGGCGGCATCGACGTGCTGGTCAACGTGGCCGGGATCCAGCGGACGACGCCGATCGAGTCGCTGACCGTGGCCGACCTCACCCTGTTGTTCTCGGTCAACCTCGTCGGCACCGCGCTGTTCTGCCGGGAGGCGCTGCGTCACCTGCCCGACCGGACCGGGGTCATCGTGAACGTGGCGTCGATCGCGGCCACCCAGGGCAACCCGTACATGACGGCGTACGCCGCGTCGAAGGGGGCGGTGCTGGCCTTCTCGCTGAGCCTCGCCGCCGAGGTGGTGGGCCGCGGCATCCGGGTGGTGCCGATCTCCCCGGGCACGGTGACGACCCCGCTGACGCGCGACACCGAGTTTCCCGAGGGTGCGGACCTGCGCTACTTCGGGCGGATCCGCTCGCTGCTCGGCAGCGGCGCCCCCGAGCAGATCGCGGCGGCGATCGCGTTCGCCGCCTCCTCTGACGGCGGATACCTCACGGGTGCGAACCTCCGGGTCGACGGCGGCTCCGGAACCTGACGCCCCCCTTCGACAAGGAGCGACGACGTGACACGGAAGATCGCGGTGACCGGGTCGGCCTCGGGCATCGGCAGGGCCCTCGCGGCCTCGCTGCGGGCGGGCGGCGACGAGGTGATCGGCGTCGATCTCAAGGACGCCGACGTGTGCGCCGACCTGTCCACGCCGGACGGGCGGGCGCTCGCGGTGGAGTCGGTGCTCGACAGGGCGGACGGCGCGCTGGACGGCGTCGTTGCCTGCGCCGGCGTCTCAGGGGTGACCGTGAGCACGATCACCGTCAACTTCTTCGGCGTGACCGCGATCCTGGAAGGGCTGCGCCCGGCGCTCGCCCGGGCGGAGCGGCCCCGCGCCGCCGCGGTCGCCTCGATCTCCGCCACCCAGCCCGCCGACCCCGAGGTGGTCCGCGCCTGCCTCGACGGCGACGAGCCGCGGGCGGTCGCCCTGGCCGGGGAGGCGGTCGAGCGCGGCGAGGGCCGGCTGCTCTACCCCGCCTCGAAGTCCGCCCTGGTCCGCTGGCTGCGCGCACGGGCCGCGTCGCCGGAGTGGGCCGGATGCGGCATCCCGCTCAACGCGGTGGCGCCGGGCGTCGTGCTGACCCCGATGTCGGCGCCCCTGTTCGAGGACGAGACGATGCGGAAGATCATGGACAGGGCGGTGCCGATGCCGCTGAACGGCTACGCCGAGCCCGAGGTCGTGGCCGGCGCGCTGCGCTGGCTGGTGAGCCCGGAGAACTCCCACATGGCCGGGCAGATCATCTTCGTGGACGGCGGCGCGGAGGCCACCCTGCGCGGCCCCGACGTGTACTGATCATTCGGAGTGGGGGCCGCCGCGGATGTCCGCGGCGCCCCACGTCTGTCACTTCGCGGCCGCGTTGTTCTGCACGCCCGTGGTGTCGAGCTGCGCCACCGAGTAGGCCGCGTAGGTCCGGTACGGGTCCCGCCCGTGGAAGTGCGGAGTGACCTGCGCGTCCAGCTCCTCCACCGAGAACACGCCGTCGGCGGCGGTGAACTTGCGCTCCACGGTCGGGGCCGCCATGAGGGCCACCATGTCGCCGTACACCACGAACACCTGGCCGCTGATCTCCTCCGACGCGGGGGAGGCGAGGTAGGCGACGAACGTGGCCACCCGCTCGGGGGCGAGGGTGTCCAGCCCGCCCACCTCGCCGCCGTCGCCGAACACGTGCGCCGTCATGCCCGTACGGGCCCGGGGGCAGATCGCGTTGGCCCGCACGCCGTACCGCGACAGGCCCTGAGCGGTCGACAGGGTCAGCGCGACGATGCCGGCCTTGGCGGCGGAGTAGTTCGGCTGACCGGCCGATCCGAACAGGAACGCCTCGGAGGAGGTGTTGATCACGCGGCCGTAGACCGGGCCGCCGGCGGCCTTGCTCGCCGCCCGCCAGTGGACCGCGGCGGCGCGCGACAGCGCGGCGTGTCCCTTGAGGTGGACGCGGATGACGTCGTCCCAGTCGGACTCGGTCAGGTTGAACAGCATCTTGTCGCGCAGCACGCCGGCGTTGTTCACCACGATGTCGAGGCCGCCGAAGGTGTCCACGGCCGTCCGGACGAGGCGGTCGCCGATGGACCAGTCGCCGATGTCGCCCGTCACCGCGACGGCCTCGCGGCCGAGCGCCCTGATCTCGGCCGCGACGTCCTCGGCCGCCGGGCCGACGTCGTTGACGACGACGTTCGCGCCGCGTTCTGCGAGGGCGAGGGCCTCGCTGCGGCCCAGGCCCGCTCCCGCGCCGGTGACGACGGCGGTCCTGTTCTCCAGGCTCGTGTTCGAGCTCATCTGCGCGCTCCTGCTCAATCGGTGATCGTGCCAAAAACTAGTATGTATTCTAGTTTTGACTCGTCGAGATGTCCGCGATCGTGGGCATCCCACCCAGCGGCACAAGGATGGGCTCCATGCTGTGCGGAAAGCGATCGGCGGCACCACTGAGCGGGACTGGGCCGTTGCCCGGAACAGAAATGATTTCTAGCCTCCTCCCATGGCGCTGAACGTGGCATCCCTGTTCGAGGCCGTCGCCGCGGCGGTCCCCGGACGCCTCGCGCTGATCTGCGACGCCCGGCGGCTGAGCTTCGCGGAGCTCTACGCCCGCGCGAACGCTCTCGCGAACCATCTGGTCGCGGCCGGTGTACCGGTGGGCCAAGTTCGTGCTTTCAACGCAAACCAGGAGGAACGATGGCTGAGACCGTCACTGGGGCCGTCATCGTCGACGCGGTGCGCACACCGGTCGGCAAGCGTTACGGAGCCCTGTCCGGGCTGCACCCGGCCGAGCTGCTCGGTGCCGTGCACCGGGGCCTGATCGAGCGCAGCGGCCTGGCCCCCGACGCGGTCGAGCAGGTGATCGGCGGCTGCGTCACCCAGGCGGGTGAGCAGGCCAACAACGTCACCCGGCAGGCGTGGCTGCACGCCCGCCTGCCGTACGGCACGGCCTGCACGTCGATCGACTGCGCCTGCGGGTCCGGCCAGCAGTCCGTCCACCTGGTGGCCGGGCTGATCGCGGCCGGCGCGATCGACGTCGGCATCGGCTGCGGCGTCGAGGCGATGAGCCGGGTCTTCCTCGGCGCGGCGGTCACCCCGGAGGCAGGCAGCCCGTTCCCGCCGTCGTGGTCGCTGGACATGCCCGACCAGTTCACCGCGGCCGAGCGGATCGCGCGGCGGCGCGGCATCACCCGCGAGGACGCCGACGCGTTCGGCCTGCGCTCCCAGCAGCGCGCGGCGCGCGCGTGGGCGGAGAACAGGTTCGAGGGACAGGTCCTCGCGGTCGAGGCGCCCGTGATGGGACCCGAGGGCCCGACGGGGGAGACCGCCGTCGTCACCAGGGACCAGGGGCTGCGCGACACCAGCATGGAGGCCCTGGGGAGGCTGCAGCCGGTGATGCCGGAGGGCATCCACACCGCGGGCAACTCCTCGCAGATCAGCGACGGCGCGGCCGGCGTGCTGCTGATGAGCGCCGGCCGGGCGCGCGATCTCGGCCTGCGCCCGCGTGCGCGCATCGTCGCCTCCGGCATGGTCGGCTCCGACCCCTACTACCACCTCGACGGCCCGATCGACGCGACCCGGCACGTGCTGAAGAAGGCGGGCATGAAGCTGTCCGACGTCGACCTCGTCGAGATCAACGAGGCGTTCGCCTCGGTCGTGCTCTCCTGGGCGCGGGAGCTCGATCCCGACATGGACAAGGTCAACGTGAACGGCGGCGCGATCGCGCTCGGCCACGCCGTGGGCTCCACGGGCTCCCGCCTGATCACCCAGGCCGTACACGAGCTGGAGCGCACCGGCGGCTCGACCGCCCTCGTCACCATGTGCGCGGGCGGCGCCCACGCCACGGCCACCATCATCGAACGGATCTGAGGAAGCATGTCGATCGGACTGACCGACGAGCAGCGCGACCTGCGCGACGCCGTACGCGCCTTCGCGGCCCGGCACGTGACGCCGGCCGTGGTGCGGCAGGCGGTTGACGCCGAGCACGAGGAGCTGCCGAAGTTCTGGCCGCTGCTGGCCGAGCAGGGGCTGCTCGGGCTGCACCTGCCCGAGGAGGCCGGCGGAGCGGGCTCAGGGCTGCTCGAACTCGCCGTCGTGGTGGAGGAGCTGGGCCGGGCGATGGTCCCCGGGCCGTTCCTGCCCACGGTGCTCGCGGGCGCCGTGCTGGCCCGCGCCGGGCACACCGCCCACCCGCCGGCGCTGGCCGGCGGGGAGAAGACCGCCGCGGTCGGCCTCCGGCCCGGCGGGCTGACCCTCACCCGGAGCGCCGACGGTGAGGCCGTGGTCACCGGGGTCTCCGAGCCGGTCATCGGCGGCCACGTCGCCGACCTGTTCGTGCTGCCCGCCGCCGACGGGACCGGCACGACCTGGGTCGTGCTGCCGCGCGAGGCGGTGGAGACCGAGGACCTGCCCAGCCATGATCTGACCAGGCGGCTCTCGCGGGTGCGCGCCGACGGCGTGGCGGCCGAGGCGTTGCCCGGCCTCGCCGACGGCGCCGTGCTCGATCTGGCCGCCACGCTGTTCGCGGCGGAGGCGTCCGGCCTGGCCGACTGGGCCACCGCCACCGCCGCGGAGTACGCGAAGGTACGTCACCAGTTCGGCCGCCCGATCGGCCAGTTCCAGGGGGTCAAGCACCGCTGCGCGCGGATGCTGACCCGGGCCGAGCAGGCCCGGGTGTGTGCCTGGGACGCGGCGCGGGCTCTCGACGAGACCGGCGCCTCTGCCGGGGAGGCGGCGCTCGCCGCGGCGGTCGCCGGGGCGACCAGCGTGGAGGCGGCCTTCTCCGTCACCAAGGACTGCATCCAGACGCTCGGCGGCATCGGCTTCACGTGGGAGCACGACGCCGGCCTGTACCTGCGCCGGGCGCAGACGCTGCGCATCACGCTCGGCTCGGTCTCGTGGTGGCGCCGCAGGGTGGCCCGGCTCACGCTGGACGGCGTGCGCCGCGAGCTCGGCGTCGAGCTGCCGCCGGAGGCCGAGCGGATCCGCGCCGAGGTGGGGGCCGAACTTCGGCCGGCCCTCGACCTCGACGGCCGAGACCGGCTGACGTACCTGGCCGAGCACGGATACACCGCGCCGCACCTGCCCGAGCCCTGGGGGAAGGGCGCCGGCGCGGTCACCCAGCTCGTGATCGCCGAGGAGATGCGGTCCGCCGGGCTGCGCGCGGCCGACATGGTCATCGGCGCCTGGGTGGTGCCGACCCTGATCGCGCACGGCAGCCCCGAGCAGCAAGGGCGGTTCCTGCCGCAGACGCTGCGCGGCGACCTGGTGTGGTGCCAGCTGTTCAGCGAGCCGGGAGCGGGCTCCGACCTCGCCGCCCTGACCACCCGGGCCGAGAAGGCCGAGGGCGGCTGGAAGATCAACGGCCAGAAGGTCTGGACGTCGATGGCCCGGCAGGCGCAGTGGGGCATCCTGCTGGCCCGCACCGACCCGGAGGCGCCCAAGCACAAGGGCCTGTCGTACTTCCTGCTCGACATGTCCAGCCCCGGCATCGACATCCGGCCGCTGCGCGAGCTGACCGGCGAGGCGCTGTTCAACGAGGTGTTCCTCGACGACGTGTTCATCCCCGACGAGATGCTCGTCGCGCAGCCGGGGGACGGCTGGAAGCTGGCCCGCACGACGCTGGCCAACGAGCGGGTCTCGCTGTCGCACGACTCCTCGCTCGGGAGCGGCGGCGAGGCGCTGCTGCACATCGCCGCGGAACGGCCGGACGAGATGGACGACGAGCGGCTGACCCGGCTCGGCGGCATCCTCTGCGACGCCCAGTCCGGCGCACTGTTCGCCCTGCGGACCACGCTCCGGTCGCTGACCGGGCAGCAGCCCGGCGCGGAGTCCAGCGTGGCCAAGCTGATCGGTGTCGAGCACGTCCAGGAGGTCTGGGAGACCGCGATGGACTGGATCGGCCCGGAGTCCCTGACCGGAGAGGGGATGGGCCGGCGGTCCGACCCCGCGCTTCGCTTCCTCAGCTCCCGCTGCATGTCGATCGCCGGGGGCACCACCGACGTGCAGCTCAACATCATCGGAGAGCGCCTGCTCGGGCTGCCACGCGACCCCGAGGTCAAAGCATGACCGGCAGGACGTTCGTCGAGCGCGCCCTGTACGACGACGCGGAGGACTGAGGAGCATGCCGATCGACCTCGACGAGGCCCTGGGTGCGCCCCCGGCCACCCGGGAGATCTCCTGGACCAGCCGCGACGTGCTGCTCTACCACCTCAGCCTGGGCGCAGGGAGGGACGCGGGCGCCGATCCCGAGCTGTCCTACACCTACGAGCGCGGCCTGCGCGTGCTGCCCACCTTCGCCATGGTCGCCGGCCAGGGCATCTCGGCGGGTGAGCGCCCGCCGACCGCGATGAGCATGCCCGGCATCGACATCGACCTGCGCAGGATCCTGCACGCCGGGCAGGCGCTCACCGTGCACCGGCCGCTGCCCGGAGCCGGCGAGGCCGTCGTGTCCTCCCGGGTCGCGAACATCTGGGACAAGGGCAAGGCCGCCGTGATCGAGATGGAGCAGGCGGCGGCCGATTCCTCGGGAGACCCGCTGTGGACCACGACCATGCGGATCTGGGCGCGCGGCGAGGGCGGTTTCGGCGGCGAGCCGGGCCCGGAGACCCCGTGGACGGAGCCGGACCGCGAGCCCGACCACGTGCTCGACTCGCCGACCACCCCCGGGCAGGCCCTGCTCTACCGGCTCAACGGCGACCTCAACCCGCTGCACGCAGACCCCGCCTTCGCGCGGGCGGCCGGCTTCGACCACCCGATCCTGCACGGCCTCGCGTCGTACGGCATAGTGGCCAAGGCGCTGGTGGACGGCGTCCTCGGCGGTGACGTGACCAGGCTGACCGGGCTGTCGGTGCGCTTCGCCGGGGTGCTGTTCCCCGGCGAGACGATCCGGACCACCGTGTGGCGCGAGGGCGACCGGCTGGTGTTCCGGTCCACCTGCCCGGAGCGCGGCGACGCCGCCGTGCTCACCCACGCGACAGCGGAGATTTCATGACGGAGACGCGGACCGACCGTACGGAGCTGACGGCGGCCCCGAACAACGAGGGCGTGGACGCCGCGGTCGCCGCGGCCCGCCGGGTGATCGACGCGCTGCTGCACTCGGGCGACCTGTCGGCGGTCGAGATGACCCAGGTCGCCGAGCAGCTGAACGCCGTGGCCGACCACCTCGAGGCGCACGCACCCACGGTGCGCGAGCGCATGGTCGATATGTGGCGGGGGGAGGGCGTGACCCGGCACGACCCCGTGACCGGGCCGGAGAACGCGATCGCCCCGCCGCTGCACCTGTACGGCAGGGACGACGGGTCCATCGAGGGCGAGGTCGTGCTGGGCATGCCCTACCAAGGGCCTCCGGGGTGCGTGCACGGCGGTGTGTCGGCGTTGCTGCTCGACCACACGCTGGGCGTCGCGAACGCCTGGGCCGGTGTGTCCGGGATGACGGGCACGCTGACCCTGCGCTACCACCGGCCCACCCCGCTGTTCGAGCGCCTGACCGTGACCGGCCGGCAGACCTCCGTGGACGGGCGGAAGATCTACACCACCGGGACGATCACCGCGGGCGGGCAGGTGTGCGTCAGCGCCGAGGGCCTGTTCATCGACAAGCAGCTCGACCGGCCCCGCTGACCCGGCCGTCTGGGGAACGCTCTCACGCCAGGATGAGTTTCGGCTCTTCACGTGAGTGGCGGCGTTGACGGGTCTTGACGAGCGATCAGTTAACAGTAAAGTTACTTTACTGAGAGCGCTCTCACAGCTTGCCTCCGCACCCCCCAGAGGAGCCGAGAGATGCACGTGTCGTTCCGGCGATGGCGGCGGGCTCTGCTCGCCGTCGTGTTGCTGGCCCAGGCGGTCGTCCTCGCCGCCGGGCAGCAGGCGGCGAACGCCGCCGTCGCGCAGTTGCCTTTCAAGATCACTAACAACTCCGGCCGGGGCGACGCGACGTACGTCTACGTCGTCGCCCGCAACGCGGCCACCGGCCAGCAGGGATACGTGGACGCCTCGGGGACGTGGCGCCCGTGGAGCTTCCCCTCGTCGATCCCCAACGGGCCCGTCCCGGCGCCCGACATCTCGATCCCCGGACCGGGCAACGGCGCCAGCACGACCGTCACGCTGGCGCCGAACCTGTCCGGCGGCCGCGTCTACCTGTCGATGGGCGCGAAGCTGCGGTTCTTCCTGACCACGAACGGGCTGGTCGAGCCGGCGCCCTGGGTCGACAGCGACCCCAACGCCGCCATCCTCTACGACTGGACGGAGTTCGCGCGGACGAGCAACGGCGGCACGGGCATCTTCATCAACTCGACCACGGTCGACATGTTCAGCATCCCGATGACGGTCAGCGTCACCGACGCCTCCGGCAACACCCAGACGCAGGGCATCCCCGGCAACCGCGCCGGCATCCTCGACGCGTTCGCCGGGCTGGGGTCGCCGTGGTCGGGCCTGACGACGACGCGGGCATCCGACGGCCTCCCGCTGCGCGTGCTCGCGCCCGCGCACGCCATCGCCAAGGGCCAGTTCCCCTCGACCTACCTCGACTCCTACGTGAGCGGGGTGTGGTCCTACTACGCCACGCACCCGTTGACCGTGCAGACGTCGCTGGGCACCTTCACCGGCACCACCAGCGGCACGAACTGGACGTTCAGGAACGCGTCCGGCACCGTCATCGGCACGCTCACGAGACCGGCCACGAGCGACGTCTTCGCGTGCTCCGGCGGCATGCAACCGCAGAACCAGCCCGACCAGGCGGCCATCCTCGCGGTCGGCGCGCGGGTGTGCGCCGCGCTCAACCGCGCGACGCTGTCGACGGCCGGCCGGGTCATGTACGACACCCAGCCGACGACGGACGCGACGAAGTTCTACGGGCAGTCCACGTCGAACCTGTTCAGCAGGACGATCCACGCCAACTCGCTGAACAACCTGGCCTACGGCTTCTCCTACGACGACGTCGGCGGGTTCGCCCCGACGATCGACCAGCCCAACCCGTCGTCGGCGGGGATGACGATCGGGAGCTTCGGCACCGGTGGCACGGCCTCCGGCCGGCCGATCATCGGCCCGGGCGGCAAGTGCGTCGACGTCGCGGGCGACGACACGGGCGGCAACGGCGCGCCGGTGCAACTGTGGGACTGCCAGTCGTACGCGAAGGACCAGTTCTGGACCTGGAGCGGGCAGACGGTGCGTACCCTCGGCCGCTGCCTTGACGTCCAGTCGGGCGGCACCGCCAACGGCACCCCGTTGCAGCTGTACGACTGCAACAACACCGGCGCGCAGAACTGGGTGCGGCTGTCCAACGGGTCGATCCAGAACCCGCAGTCCGGCCGGTGCATCGACGCCCCCGGCGGCGCCACCGGGAACGGCACCCGCCTGCAGATCTACGACTGCAACGGCACCGCCGCCCAGCGGTTCACCATTCAGTGAGCAGAGCGGCCCGGCGGTGCGAGGGCGCACCGCCGGGCCGGATCACCCTGCTCAGGAGTCAGGGGCCGAACGGGTGGTGACGAGGGTGCCGCTCGCGAGGATCACGGCGCAGCCCGCCAGTTGGAGGGGGGAGGGGTGCTCGCCGAGGACGGCCCAGCCGAGGACGAGGGCCCCGACGGGCGTGAGCAGCAGCAGGATCGCCCCGACATGGCTGGCGAGACGGGGCGCGGCGACGGCGACGAGGAGCCAGCCGAGCACCTGTCCGAAGATCGCGACGAGGGCCAGCCAGCCGACGGCCGCCCAGCCGGGAGCCAGGTCGACGCCCTGCCAGAGGGCGCCCGCGGCCAGCGAGGTGACGGCGGCGGCGACGGTCACCCACAGGTAGGACTGCACCGCCTGCCCGCGCCGGCCCTCCCGCCGGAGCAGGAACAGGAAGCCCGAATAGCACACGGCCGCCAGCACGGCGTGGACGGTCCCGAGCAGCGGCCGGCTCCCGCCGGCGCCGCCCTCGGCCACCCCGCTCGCCAGGACCACGCCGAGCAGGAGGAAGGGCAGGGACACGAAGAAGCGGCGGGGCGGTGGCTCGCGGTCCACCAGCAGGGCGAGCAGCGGCACCATCACCACCTGGACGTTGACGAGCACGGTGGACAGCCCGGCGCCGACCTCGGCGATCGCCGCAGTCCACAGCAGCATGTCGCCGGCGAACAGGGCGCCCGCGGCGAGGGTGACGGCCCGCCGGCGCGCCGCCACCGCGCCCTCGCGCCGGCGTTCCAGCAGCGCGAGCGGAACCAGCGCGGGAAGGGCCAGCAGGCAGCGGTAGAACGAGGCGGTCCCCGGTGAGGCGCCCGACAGGTGGATGAGCACCGCCGAAGCCGACACGAACAGCGCCCCCAGCGCCATCGACACGGACGGATGACCCGCGGCCGGGCCGGTCACATTCGCGGTCCGGCTCTCGCTCACACGTGTCATGGGCGTCCCCCCGGCTTCCGGCTGTCCGGTGTGATCGGATCCGCCTACCCGCGCTACCCCCCGGCACCGGGTCCACGCCTCAGGAGTCGGCGATCCCGAGTCCGCGCTTGACCTCCTGGCGGATCACCTTGCCGGTGGCGTTGCGCGGCAGCGCCTCGGTCGTGATCCGCCACCGCGACGGCACCTTGAAGTACGCGAGCCGGTCGCGCAGGTGCGCCCGCAGGTCGTCCTCGCCCACGTCCTGCCCGGCCGCCCTGACGACCACGGCGACGACCTCCTGGCCGAGGTCGGGGTGCGGGGCGCCGAGCACGACGCACTCCACCACCGCCGGGTGCTCGGCCAGCGCGTTCTCGATCTCGGCGGGGTAGACGTTCTCCCCGCCCCGGATGATCAGGTCGGAGCGGCGGGTGCTGAGGCGCAGCCGCCCGTTCTCGATCACCCCGATGTCGCCGGTGTGCAGCCACCGGTCCTCCCGTACGGCCTGCGCGGTCGCCTGCGGGTCCCGCCAGTAGCCGAGCATGTTGTACGGGCTGCGGACGCAGACCTCGCCCTCCTCGCCCTCCGGCAGCGGCTTGCCCTCGGGGTCGCGGATCTCCAGGCGCACGGCGGTGATCGGGCGGCCCAGCGTCCCCGGGGCCTCCTCCAGGTCGGCCGAGGTGGCGACGGCGATCGCGGTGGACGACTCGGTCAGGCCGTAGCTGTCCACCAGGGACTGCCGGGCGACCGGGAACGCCTCGCGCAGCCGCTGCTTGAACGCGGGGGAGGACGGCGCCGAGGCCAGCGCGAAGGCGGTCAGCGACGACAGGTCGTAGCCCGACAGGTCGCCGTGCTCGATCAGGCGGTTGGCCATCGTCGGCACCGCGCCCCAGTTGGTGACCCGCTCCCGCTCGATGAGCCGCAGCACGCGGTCCACGTCGAAGGCGCCCATGTGCATCACGACGGCGCTGCCGGTCGCGAGGCGGGGCACCGCGAGATTGTGCAGGCTCGCGATGTGGAACAGCGGCAGCGCCAGCAGGTAGCGCCGGTCCGCCGGATCCATCGGGTCGCCGAACGCCTGGGCCAGCGCGTCGTTCATCCGGTGGTATTCGACCACCGAGGTGAGGTTGCGGTGCGTGTGGACCGCGCCCTTGGGACGGCCCGAGGTGCCGCTGGTGTAGATGATCACCGCAGGGTCGTCCTCGGCGGCGGCGTGCGGGGTCAGCGGAGCGCCCGCGTACCGCTCGATCAGCCGGGGGAGGTCCTCCTCGATCGTCAGGACCGTCGTCCCCGCGGGGGCGAGCGCGGCCCGCTTGGCATCCGCGACCAGCACCTTCGGCTCGGTGTGACCGAGGGCGTACTCGACCTCCCCGCGTGACCACCACGCGTTGTACGCGACCGCGATGGCACCGGCGGCCACCGACGCCCAGAACGAGACGATCCAGCCCGGGTGGTTGGCCGCGTTGATCGCGACGCGGTCGCCGGGGCGCACGCCGTGCTCCTCCCGCAGCGCGGCGGCGAGCGCGGCCACCTGGCGCGCGTGCTCGGCGAAGCTCAGCCGCTCGTCCGCCGTCACGATGTAGTCGCGGTCGCCGTACGCGGCCGAGGCGGCGAGCACCTCTCCGAGGTTGCGACGCCGGTTCTTGAAGACCGTCATGCGCGCGCCGAGGACCTCCTCCTCGGCGAGTTCGAACGCCCCGCCGGGACCGGTGAGCCCGGCCATCACCGCCGCCGCCGCGAGCCTCGGATCTGTCGACATGCCTATCAGTTCCCCTTCATACCGGGATGCGCCGCGAGCCGGAGTCCGTCCGTGGCCGAAATTGTCGGCAAAGGCCGGACGCGGGACGCCGGCACTCCCGGTCACCGGGACGGCCGATGGTCATGCCGTGGCTCGGCACGGCGCAGTAGCGGCCCGCCACCGGAGAGCAGCGCGTCATTCCAGCAGCTCGACCGCGTGCGCGAACTGGTCCACGGGCCGCCAGAACGGCAGCCGCAGCCGGGAACGCTGCGCGTTCGAGGGGGAGAAGGCCGGGCCGGCCGTGACCAGCACGCCCCTCCTCCGTGCGCGTTCGGCCAGGGCGACGGCATCGGTTCCGGTGTCGATCCACAGCGCCGTGCCGCCGTGCGGCGGCGTCCACCGCCACGCCGGGCGCCGCTGCGCCAGGACCGCCGCCGCCTCGGCGAGGTGGGCGCGCAGGCGGGCTGTGCGCTCCTGCCGGGCCCGATCGGCCTGCGCCAGGAGCTCGGCGGTCACCATCTGGTCGATCACCGGAGCGGCCAGGTCCAGTGCTGCCTTGGCCTGCGTCAACCGTACGATCATCGGCCGCTCGGCGCGGATCCACCCGACCCGCAGCCCACCCCAGAGTAGCTTGGACGCGGTGCCGATCCGGATCACCGAGCCGCCTTTCGCCGGATCGGGCAGCGGGGGCCGGACCCCGGGGTCGTCGAGGACGAGGTCGGCGCAGGATCGATCCTCGATCGTCAGCACGTCGTGCCTGCCGACGATCTCGCTGAGCCGCTCCCTGCTCGCCGCCGGCCAGCTGATCCCGGTGGGGTTGTGCGCCGTGGGCTGGCAGTAGAGGAGGGCGGCCCGATGCGCGACCCGTTCGAGGTGGTCGAGATCGAGGCCGTCCCGCCGTACGGGCACCCCCGTCAGCCGCGCCCCGGCCGTACGGAACGCCTCGATCGCGCCTCGGTAGCTCGGCTCCTCGACCAGGACCTCGTCCCCCGGCGCGACCAGGGACGACGCGCACAGCCAGACCGCCTGCTGGGAGCCGGAGGTGACGAGGATCTGCTCCGGCCCGGTCGGCAGCCCCTGCGTGGTGTACTGCTCGGCCACGATCGCGCGAAGCCGGGGCAGCCCCGCCGCGTAGTAGCCGTCGTCCGCGAGGTAGACGTCGAGCTCGCGCAGGTCGACCGCCGAGACGACGTCCCGCACCAGCGACAGGGCGGGCAGGGCGCCGCTGGAGAGGTCCAGCTCCACGGGGCGGCGGGTGCGGCCGAAGGACGCCAGCCGTCCCTCGACGAGGTGATCGCCTCCCGCGCTCCGGCCGCGCCGGATGCGCGACCCCGACCCCTGCCGGGACGTCAGCCGTCCCGCGCGGTCAGCTCCGCGTACGCCTCGGCGACGGTCCCGCGGGACACCCCCAGTGCGGCGGCCAGCGCGCGCTGCGGCGGCAGCGCGGCCCCGTCGACCAGCACGTTCCCGGCGATCAGCTCGGCGAGCGCGTCGGCGAGCGCGTGCGGCAGCGGCACGTCCTCCGTCCGCCACCCTCCGATCAAACGGGCCAACGCGGCGCTGTCGACATGTTCCGCACGTGCCATGGACCAATTCTGCGTGATTGGCCTGGCCGAGCCGGTGACGGCCCGACATCCTCGTCCGTACGCGCAGGCCGATGACGACAGGGAGGTCGCGGTGGCGACGGTGGTGCTGCTGGGAACGCTGGACACCAAGACCGAGGAGTATCGCTGGGTCCGCGACCGGCTGCGCGACGCCGGCTGCGACGTGCTCCTGATCAACGTGGGCACCTTCGCCCACGGGGCGGAACTCGCCGACATCGGCGCGGACGAGGTGGCGCGGGCGGCCGGCACCGAGCTCGACCGGCTCCGCGACGCCCGCGACCGCGGCGCCGCGATGGACGCGATGGCGACCGGCGCCGCCGTGATCGTCCGGCGGCTGTTCGACGAGGGGCGCCTCGACGGCCTGCTCGCGATCGGCGGCTCCAGCGGCTCGTCCGTCGCCGCGCGTGCGCTCCAGGCCCTGCCCGTCGGCGTGCCCAAGCTGCTCGTCTCGACCATGGCCTCGGGTGACGTGGGCCCCTACGTCGGGGACGTCGACGTCACCCTCATGTACTCCGTCGTGGACATCTCCGGCATCAACCGGCTCTCGCGCGCGGTTCTCGGCAACGCCGCCGCCGCGGCGGCCGGGATGGCCCAGCGGTACGCCCGGGTCCGGCATGAGACCGCCGGCGACGAGCGGAAACTCGTCGCCGCCACGATGTTCGGGCTCACCACGCCCGCCGTCGACGAGGCCCGTGACTACCTGACGAGCGCCGGATACGAGGTGCTGGTCTTCCACGCCACCGGTTCCGGCGGGCGGGCGATGGAGGCCCTCGCCGCCTCCGGCATGCTCGACGGCGTCCTCGACCTGACCACCACCGAACTCGCCGACGACCTCGTCGGCGGGGTCCTCACCGCAGGCCCCCACCGGCTGGAGGCGGCGGGACGGGCCGGCATCCCGCAGGTGGTCAGCGTCGGCGCTCTCGACATGGTCAACTTCGGCCCCCGGGACACCGTCCCGGAGAAGTTCGCGGACCGGAAGTTCCTGGTGCACAACCCCACGGTCACCCTCATGCGGACGACCCGCGAGGAGATGGCCGAGCTGGGGGCCAGGATCGGCGGCAAGCTCAGCCGCGCCACCGGGCCGGTGGAGGTCTACCTGCCGCTGAAGGGCGTCTCCGGGATCGACGTCGAAGGAGGGCCCTTCGCCGACCCCGACGCCGACGCCGCCTGCTTCGCCGCGCTCCGGGACGGCCTGAAGGACACCGGCGTCCCCGTCCACGACGTGGACGCCGCCATCAACGATCCGGGCTTCGGCCGGGCCGCGGCCGAAGCCCTGCACCGCCTCATCAGCGCACGCCGAACCGGAGGATGAGATGAACCGCGAGACCGCTCTCGAGCGCCTGCGCGCCACCGTCGAGGCCGGCCGGCCCATCATCGGAGCGGGCGCCGGCACCGGCCTGTCGGCCAAGGCCGCCGAGGCCGGCGGCGTCGACCTGCTGATCATCTACAACTCGGGCCGCTACCGCATGGCCGGCCGAGGGTCGCTCGCCGGGTTGCTTCCGTACGGCGACGCCAACGCGATCGTCGTCGACATGGCCAGGGAAGTCCTCCCGGTCGTGCGCGACACCCCCGTGCTGGCCGGGGTCTGCGGCACCGACCCCTTCCGTCTCATGGGCCCCTTCCTCGACCAGCTCAAGGCGATGGGCTTCGCCGGTGTGCAGAACTTCCCCACCGTCGGCCTGTACGACGGCAGGTTCCGGCAGAACCTCGAGGAGACCGGGATGGGCTACCGGCTCGAGGTGGACATGATCAGGGAAGCGCACCGGCGTGACCTGCTCACCGCCCCCTACGTCTTCGACGCCGAGCAGGCCGCGGCGATGACCGAGGCCGGAGCCGACGTCCTGGTGCCCCACGTCGGGCTGACCACGAGCGGCAGCATCGGTGCGGAGACCGCCCTCACCCTCGAAGAGGCGGCCGCCGCGGTGCAGGAGATGCGCGACGCAGCCGTCGCGGTGAACCCCGACGTCATCGTGCTCTGTCACGGCGGTCCCATCGCCGAACCGGAGGACGCCCAGTTCGTCCTCGACCACACGAACGGGATCGCGGGCTTCTTCGGGGCGTCGTCGATGGAACGCCTCCCCACGGAGAAGGCGATCGCCGCCCAGGCGACCGAATTCAAGAGCCTCCGGCTCGGCGGGCCCGTCTCGGACTGAGTGTCCGGCCGCAGAAGCCGGTCCCCGGACGAACCCTTCCATGATCTGCCGCCGCGGTCGGTCACCGCGGCGGACTTCATCGCCGACGCGGTGATCGTCGTGCGATAGCCGAGGAGCCGGCACTCACAGCCGTCTTCCGCCGTGTTCCCGTGCGGGCACCGGCCTGCCAGATGTTGCACCGGTGCCCAGCCAACCCCGCGCCGGCCTGCGCGGAGGCGACCCTCCCGGTGACCGGGACGGCCCCGCGACGCCGTCACCCCGGCAGGCAGCCTGTTCCCATTGAGCGAGACTGCTCACTTTCGGTGTGCCGCGTCACACCACTATTTCGGCCCAACACACGGCGGACGGAAGACGTATGGGAAGCCTGGACGGAAAAGTCGCGATTGTTACGGGAGCGGGCCAGGGCGTCGGCCAGGGCATCGCGCTCGCCCTCGCCTCGGAAGGCGCCGCCGTCGCGGTGCTCGGCCGTACGACGGCGAAGCTGGAGACGACCTGCGAGCTCATCCGCGAGCGGGGCGGGACGGCGGAGCCGTTCCAGTGCGAGGTGACCGAGACCGACGCGATCCCCGCGGTGGTCGAGGCCGTCGTGACCCGGTTCGGCGGAGTGGACATCCTCGTCAACAACGCCTACACCGGCGCGTACGGCCCGCTGCTGTCGATGAGCGACGCCGACTTCCAGAAGGGCTTCCGCAGCGGCCCGTTCGCCGCGTTCGCGTTCATGAAGGCCTGCCACCCCCACATGAAGGCGCGCGGCGGCGGCAGCATCGTCAACCTCGTCACCTCGGCCATGGTCCGCTGGGACCCGACCACGTACGGCGCGTACGCCGCCGCGAAGCAGGCGCTGCGCTCGCTCACGCGTACGGCGGCCGCCGAGTGGGGACCCGACGGGATCCGTGCCAACAACATCGCCCCGCACGCCCTGTCTCCGGGGCTGAAGCGGTGGACGGAGGCCTTCCCCGAAGAGGCGGAGGCGTTCCGCAAGACCATCCCCCTCGGCTACATCGGCGACTGCGAGCAGGACATCGGCCGCGCCGTGGTCGCGCTCGTGGGCCCGGATCTGCGCTACCTGACCGGCGCGACCGTGCCCCTCGACGGCGGGCAGGCCTTCTTCGGCTGAGCCGCCGCACCCCCCGCACCACCTGCCGCCGCCCGGCGGTCAGTGAAAGGAGAACCACCGGATGAACGGCAAGGCGATCGGCCGCGTGGCGGCCGGTGCCCTGGCCCCCGTGATGGCCATGGCGATGCTGGCGGGCTGCGCCGGCGAGCGCGGCGGCTCGGCGGCGGTCCCGGCGAGCGGCGGCGACGCGCAGTCGTCCGCCGCCCCAGGCGGTCAGGAGACGTTCGGCACCCTGGCGTCGCCCTGCGGACCGGGTGACGCCAAGGGCGCCACCGACCAGGGCATCACCGACACGGCGATCACCATCGGCTACGGCGACGACCGCGGTTTCACCAAGGCCCCCGGCCTGTCCAAGGAGATGGGCGACGCGGTGAGCACCATGATCAAGTGGTGCAACAAGCAGGGCGGCATCAACGGCCGCCAGATCGTGGGCCACCAGTACGACGCGGCCTACATGCAGGCGGCCACCGTCATGCAGAAGGCGTGCAAGCAGGACTTCATGCTCGTCGGCGAGGGCTTCGCGATGGACGACGCCGCCGAGCAGTACCGCGTCGCCTGCAAGCTGCCGGTGGTCGCGGGCTACACCATCGGGCCGAACGCCGCGATGGGCCCGATGAAGTTCGAGGCCGTGCCGTACCCGGTCGACTACTACAACGCCGCCCCGCTGAAGCTGGCCGCGAAGACCTTCCCCGAGTTCGCCTCGGACGTGGACCTGATCACGTCCAACTCGCCCGCCGTGATGACGGGCAGCAACAAGATCAAGTCCGCCATGAAGGAGATCGGCATCACGCCGAAGGACTGCGGCGTCCAGCTCAACGCCGAGGGCGACCCGAGCTACGTGCCGTTCGCGGAGAAGTTCAAGTCGTGCGGCGTCAAGGCGCTGTGGACGTCCAAGTCGCCGGACCCCGCCGCCTTCAGCCTGCTCGAGTCGCTGGACCGCGTGGACGCCCACCCGACGCTGGTGTTCGAGGCCACCTGGTACAGCGACGCCGTCGCGAAGTGGAACACCAGCGGCCAGGGCGACAACATCCACGCCGGCCTGATCTTCCAGCCGTTCGAGAACGCCGACAAGGTGCCGGCGGTGAAGAAGTACCTCAACCTGGTCAACGCCGAGGGCGGCAAGACCGCGCTGCTCGGCATGCAGGCGACCTCCGCGTTCCTGCTGTGGGCCACCGCGGCCAAGGACTGCGGCGCCGACCTCACCCGCCAGTGCATGGTGAACAAGCTGTCGCAGATCCACGAGTGGACCGGCGGCGGGCTGCACGCCCCGACCGACCCGGGTGCCAACATGCCGTCCGACTGCACCCTGCTGGTCAAGCTCACCGGCTCGACGTACAAGCAGGTCGCCCCGGCCGCCATCGGCGAGTTCGCGTGTGACAAGAGCAACCTGCTCAAGACGGACCCGTCGACCTGGGGCACCAAGCTCAACGAGGACCGCATCGCGACCACCTTCCTCACCTCCGACGTGATCAAGCCGCAGGTTTGATCGCCCCGGCGGCGGGCCGGCCCGCCGGCCCGCCGCCGTCCTCGCCGTCCAGAGCAGCCGTTTCGAGCTAGGGCCTCGCATGACGACGTTTCTGACCTTCACGATCCTCGGGCTGGTCCTCGGCGCGGTCTACGCCATCGCCGCGTCCGGGCTGGTCCTCACCTACACCACCTCGGGAATCTTCAACTTCGCCCACGGCGCCCAGGCGATGCTGGGCACGTTCCTGTACTGGCAGTTCACCTACGGCTGGGGCTGGCCGGCCTGGCTGTCGCTCATCGTCGTGGTGGGCGTGGCCGGGCCCGCCATGGGGGCCCTGCTCCACACGCTGATCATGAAGGGGCTGCGCGAGACGGCGGACGTTACCAAGATCGTCGTGACCGTCGCCATCCTGCTCGGGATGGTCTACCTGTCCCAGTGGATCTGGCACCCGGAAGACGCCCGGATCATGGAGATGTTCTTCGGGGCCGGCGCGAAGATCGAGTTCGGCGGCGTCGTCGTCCGCGTCCACGAGCTCATCTGCCTCGTGGTCGCCGTGGCGGTGGCGATCGGGCTGCGGCTGCTGTTCACCCGCACGCGCGTCGGGGTGGTCATGCGGGGCGCCGTGGACGACCCCGACCTGCTGCGGCTCAATGGCCACGACCCCGACAGGATCGCCATGCTGTCGTGGGCGACGGGCTCGACCCTCGCCGTGCTGGCCGGCATCCTGGTCACCCCGATCGGCGGTGGGGCGCTGGAGGCCAACCAGCTCACGCTGCTGGTCATCGACGCGTTCGCGGCGGCCATGTTCGGGCGGCTGCGCAGCATCCCGCGCACCTTCGCCGGCGCGATGGTGCTCGGCATGGCGGCGACGTACGTCATGGCGTTCTTCCCGACCGAGTGGACGTGGACCGGCAACCTCCGGGTCTCGCTGCCGATGATCATCTTGTTCGTGGTGCTCATCGTGCTGCCGCAGGACCGCCTGCGGGTGGCGGCGGTGCGCACCCGAGAGCGCTACCGGCCGCCCACGCCGCGGTCCGCCGCCGTGTGGGGCGTCGCGCTCGTGGCCGCGGTCTTCCTGCTCGCGCTGCTCATGGACGAGGGGTCGATCACGACGTTCGCGCTCGGGATGACGTTCGCGATCATCGCGCTCTCCCTCACCCTGCTCACCGGGTACGCCGGGGAGATCAACCTCGCCCCGTTGTCGTTCGGCGCGGTCGGCACGATCATCGCGTTCCACTTCGGCGTCACCGGCAGCGGCCTGGCCTCCCGGCTGACGCTGTGGGGCGTGCTGCTCGCCGTCCTCGTCACCGCGGTCGTGGGCGGCCTGGTGGCGCTGCCGGCGCTGCGGCTGCGCGGACTCTACCTGGCGCTCGCCACGATGGCGTTCGGCGTGTTCCTGTCGAACATGGTGCTGCGCGACACCGTCGAGCACACGGTCTTCGGCGTGACGTTCTCGATCTTCCCCAACGGCACGCTGATCGTGCCGCCGCTCCGGGTGGGCCCGCTCGACCTGCGCGACCCGCGCACGTTCCTGATGACCGCGACCGTGCTGTTCGCGCTGATCGCGGTCGGCCTGGCCGCGCTGCGCGCCGGCGGGTACGGCAGGCGCCTGGCGGCGATGAAGGACAGCCCGGCGGCGACCGCCATGCTCGGCCAGAACCTGGTGAAGCTGAAGTTCGGCGTGTTCATGCTCTCGGCGGCCATCGCGGGCCTCGGCGGGGTGCTGATGGCGAGCGCCAGTGGCTCGGTCGCCGGCGACAACTTCTCGATCATGGCGAGCCTGGCGCTGGTCATGCTCACGGTCGTCGGCGGCATCGGCTACATCAGCGGCGCGTTGTTCGGCGGGCTGATGGCCGGAGTGGGATTCACGATCATGGTGGCCACGTTCAACGACCTCGCCGTCGCGCACCCCTCGATGGAGACGACCTACAAGACGATCGGCCAGCTCCTCGTGGTCGCCACCGCTCTCATCGGCATGGGCGTCGGCGAGAACCCCAGCGGCAACGTCCACAAGATCGTCGAGGGCTACCGCACGCTGCGCGGCGCCAAGGGGCTGCTCGGCGGGGCCGCCGCCGTCGAGGCCGTGCTGTACGTCCTGGCGCTGACCGGGGTCGTCGGCAACTGGTGGTTCGCCGTCCTGACCGTGTGCCTGGCCATGGCGTTGCCCGTCGCGGGCCGGATGCGGGCGGAGGCGCCCGTACGGGCGACCCCGCTGGAGCTGGCCGGAGTGGACGAGCCGTACACCGACGAACTGCGCGAACGGCTCGACCGGGAGCTCGGCCTGCCCCTCCGGGAGCGTACGGCGGGGAAGGAGGCGAGCGTCCATGCCGCTGCTTGAGACACGCGATGTCACGGTGCGGTTCGGCGGCAACACCGCGGTCGACGGGGTCGGCATCGGCGTCGAGGCCGGGCGGATCACCGGCCTGATCGGCCCCAACGGCGCCGGCAAGACGACGCTGTTCAACACGGTCACCGGCCTGCAGCGGCCGGCCGCCGGGCGGGTGCTGCTCGACGGCGCCGACATCACCCGCCTCGCCCGGCCAGGCGGGCCCGCCTGGGCCTGGCCCGCACCTTCCAGCGGCTGGAGCTGTTCCTGTCGCTGTCGGTGCGCGACAACGTCAGGGTCGCCGGCGACGTCCTGCGCGCCACCGGACGCAAGGTGGACGTCGAGAAGGAGACCGACCGCGTCCTGGCGCGCACCGGCCTGGAGGACATCGCCGATCTCGAGGTCTCGGCCATCCCGACAGGCCGCGCCCGGGTGGTGGAGGTCGCCAGGGCGCTGATGACCGAGCCGCGCGTGCTCCTGCTGGACGAGCCCGCCTCGGGCCAGACCGAGCGGGAGACCGAGGCGTTCGCCGGCCTGCTGACCGGCCTCGCCGCGGAGGGACTGGCGATCTGCCTGGTCGAGCACGACCTGCCGCTGGTCATGCGGCTGTGCACGACGATCCACGTGCTCGACTACGGCAGGCTCATCGCCTCGGGCACGCCCAAGGAGATCCAGGAGTCGCCCGAGGTCGTCGCGGCATACATCGGTAGCGAGGAGGTCACCGGATGAACGAGCAGGTGCCGCTGCTGGAACTCGCCGGCGCCCGCGCGGCGTACGGGCCGATCCAGGTGCTGCACGGGGTGGACCTCAAGGTCCACCCGGGGTCGGTGGTGGCCCTGCTCGGCCGAACGGCGGCGGCAAGTCCACCACGATGAAGGTCTGCGCCGGGCTGCTGCCGCTGACGGGCGGCGAGCTGCGGCTGGCCGGACGGCGGGTCAACGGCATGACCGCCCAGGACGCCGCGCGGCTCGGCGTCTGCTCGATTCCCGAGGGCAGGGGCGTGTTCCCCAACCTGACCGTGCGGGAGAACCTGTGGGCGGCCACCGGCACCGGGGCACGCCTGGCGGACCTGGAGGAGGCCGCCTACAGCCGCTTCCCGATCCTCGGCGAGCGCCGCCACCAGCTCGCGGGCTCGCTGTCGGGCGGCCAGCAGCAGATGCTCGCGCTGTCGCGGGCGCTGGGCACCGACCCGGCGATCCTGCTGCTCGACGAGCTGTCCATGGGGCTCGCTCCCATGATCGTGACCCAGATGTACGACACCGTGGCGCAGCTCGTGGCGGAGGGGCTGTCGGTCCTGGTGGCCGAGCAGTTCGCCCGCGTCGTGCTGCCCATCGCCGACACCGCCGCCCTGATGCTGCACGGACGCGTCGTCGCATCCGGCCGCCCCGGCGACATCGAGGACCAACTCTCAAGCAACTACCTAGGAGGCTGACCGATGCTGACCGAGGAACGACGCGAGCGGTTCACGTCTGACGTGGCGCGGATGAAGCTGAAGACCGACGGGTCCAGGCACGACGGGAGGATACGCGTCCTCGGCGTGCTGCTGATGGTGGCCGGCGTCGTGGGCGGGCTCGTCGCGTACAACAACTCGCTCACCCAGGACGACCTGAGGGACATCGGCTCCTTCCAGATCCTTGCGACGGCGTGCGCCGCGGTGACCGTGCTCGGCGCCGCGCTGTACCTCGCCGCCGCGGTGGCGGGCGTGCTGCGGCTGTGGCTGCTGCGCCAGCTCCTGGAGAGCGAGGCGCAGGCGGACCGGATCGCCGCCGCGCTTGAGGGCCGAGGGGCCTGACAGCCGGATTTCTCCCGGTCAGCGGGATTCGCCGGATCGCCGGCGGGTCCCGCTGACTAACGTCTGGACAGCTTGAAGACCGGAGTGGAGGATCCCCCATTGACTCAGGAAGCGCCCCGGACGGCTCCGGACGTGCTCGCCCCGGCGAAGCTGGGGCCGGTGACCCTGCGCAACCGCATCATCAAGGCGGCCACGTACGAAGGGCTGAGCCGTAAGAGCCTCGTCACCGACGAGCTCATCGAGTTCCACGTACGGCACGCCCGCGGCGGCGTCGGCATGACCACCGTGGCCTACTGCGCGGTCGCCCCCGAGGGGCGCACGGACGCGCGTCAGATCCAGTGGACCCCCGAGGCGCTGCCGGGCCTGCGCAGACTCACCGAGGCCGTGCACGCCGAGGGCGCCGCCGTCGCCGCGCAGATCGGCCACGCCGGCCCGGTCGCCAACCCCAAGTCCGAACCAAGTCGCCCTCGCTCGGCCCCACCCGGCACTTCCACGCCACCACGACGAGCTTCACCAAGGCCGCGACCCGCGACGACCTGCGGCGGATCGTCGCCGCCCACGCCCACGCGGGGAAGATGGCGATCGAGGCGGGCTTCGACGCCGTCGAGATCCACCTCGGGCACAACTACCTCGCCAGCTCGTTCCTCAGCCCGCGGGTCAACCACCGCAAGGACGAGTACGGCGGCAGCCTGGAGAACCGGGCCCGCCTGTCGCGGGACATCGCCCGCGCGGTGCGCGACGCGGTCGGCGACCGGATCGCGATCACGGCCAAACTCAACATGGACGACGGCGTGCCCGGCGGCTTCTGGCTGGACGAGTCGATCAAGGTCGCGCAGTGGCTGGAGGAGGACGGCTCGCTCGACGCGCTGGAGCTCACCGCGGGCAGCTCGCTGCTCAACCCCATGTACCTGTTCAAGGGCGACGCCCCGCTGCGCGAGTTCGCCGGGGTCATGAAGCAGCCGGTGAAGCTCGGCGTCCAGCTCGTCGGCAAGCACTTCCTGCGCGCCTACCCCTACAAGGACGCCTACCTGCTCGACGACGCCCGGCAGTTCCGCGCCGCGCTGAAGATGCCGCTCATCCTGCTGGGCGGGATCACCAACAAGCAGGTCATGGACCAGGCGATGGCCGAGGGATTCCAGTTCGTCGCGATGGCCCGGGCGCTGCTGCGCGAGCCCGACCTCGTCAACCGCATCCAGGCCGACAACAGCGTCAGGTCGCTGTGCATCCACTGCAACAAGTGCATGACCGCGATCTACGGCGGCACCCACTGCGTGCTGACCGGCCCGATCGCCGTACGGCAGAAGGGGTAGCGGTGCGCCGGGAGACCATCGCCGACCTGCTGCTCGACCGCCTGGGCGACGACCACCCCGGCCTGCGGACCCGCGAGCGCACCTGGACCTGGGACGAGGTGGTGCGGGAGAGCGCCGCCCGGGCGGCGCTGGCCCGGGCGCTCCGCGTGGAGGGCCCCTTCCACATCGGGGTGTTGCTCGACAACACCCCCGAGTACATCTTCTGGCTCGGCGCCGCGGCGCTGAGCGGCGCGACGATCGTCGGGATCAACAGCACCCGTCGCGGCGCCTACCTGGAGCAGGAGGTCAGGCACACCGACCTGCAGCTCGTCGTCACCGACGAGGCGGGCCTGAAGCTGCTGGACGGTCTCGACATCGGCGTGCCGCGCGACCGCTTCCTGCTGGTGGACGCCGCCGACTATCCGGACACGGTCGCCGCGCACGCCTGCGAGCCGGTCCGCGACCCGGAGATCACGCCGAAGACGCGGATGCTGCTGCTGTTCACCTCGGGCACCACCGGCGCGTCCAAGGCCGCCATCTGCTCCCAGGGCCGGCTGACCGGGCTGGGCTACGCCAACTGCGAGAAGTACGACGTGCGGCGGCACGACGTCAGCTATTGCTGCATGCCGCTCTTCCACGGCAACGCGCTGATGGCGCTGTGGGCGCCGTCGCTGACCGCAGGGGCGACGGTCGTCCTCGTGCCGAAGTTCTCCGCCTCCGGGTTCCTGCCCGACGTCCGCTTCTACGGCGTCACGTTCTTCACCTACGTCGGCAAGGCCATCGCGTACGTCCTGGCCCAGCCAGAGCGGCCCGACGACGCCGACAACACGCTCGACCACGCCTTCGGCACCGAGGCGTCGCCGGAGGACCAGTCGGAGTTCCTGCGCAGGTTCGGCTGCCGGCTCATCGAGAGCTACGGGTCGAGCGAGGGCGCCGGCATGATCACGCTCGCGCCGGAAGGCCCGGCCTCCGCGCTCGGCCGCCCCGCGCGCCCCGGCGTACGGGTGGTCAACCCCGAGACCCGGCAGACCTGCCCGCGCGCCGTGCTCGACGCGCACGGCCGGGTGACCAACGCCGAGGAGGCCATAGGCGAGATCGTGGACGTCGACGGCGCGGCGAGGTTCGAGGGCTACTACAAGAACGAGGCGGCCGACGCCGAGCGGGTCCGGTACGGCTGGTACTGGACCGGCGACCTGGGCTACATCGACGAGGACGGCTACATCTACTTCGCGGGCCGGTCGGGCGACTGGATCCGGGTGGACGGCGAGAACATCTCCGCGCTGCTGACCGAGCGCGTGCTGCGCCGGCACCCGCTGATCGTCGCGGCGGCCGTGTTCGGCGTGCCCGACCCGCGCTCCGGCGACCAGGTCATGGCCGCGCTCGAGATCCCCGAGGGCACGTCGTTCGAGGACCTCGGCCTGCCGGAGTTCCTGGCCGCGCAGGAGGACCTCGGCACCAAGGGGGCCCCGCGCTACGTGCGGGTCTCCCACGCGCTGCCGGCCACCGGGTCGAACAAGCTGCGCAAGAAGGAGATGCAGATGGAGGGCTGGCGGACCGGCGATTCCGTCTACCGATGGGCGGGCCGGGGCGCGCCCGAGTACGCCCTCATGACCGGACAGGACAAGGCCGCGCTGCGCGAGGAGTTCGCCGCCAACGGGCGCCTGCGCTTCCTCGGTCAGGCGTGAAGGAGAGCGGGGACATGGATCTGCGTGAAAGCCCGGAGCAGCGGCGGCTACGCCGGGAGCTGAGGGAGTACTTCGCGGGCCTGCTGCCCGAGGACGAGCGGCGCCGCGTCGGTGAGGAGGGCGTCGGCGGCCCCCGGTTCCGCGAGGTCGTGCGGCGCCTCGGCGCCGACGGCTGGCTCGGCATCGGCTGGCCGGTCGAGTACGGCGGGCAGGGCCGGTCGGTCGAGGAGCAGTACGTGTTCTTCGACGAGGTCCAGCGGGCCGGGCTGCCGTTCCCGTTCGTCACCGTCAACACGGTCGGCCCGACGCTGATGAGCCACGGGTCGCCGGAGCAGAAGAAGCGGTATCTGCCCGGCATCCTGTCCGGCGACGTGGTCTTCGCGATCGGTTACACCGAGCCCGGCGCGGGCACCGACCTCGCCTCCCTAACCACCCGGGCGGTCAGGGACGGCGACGAGTGGGTGATCGACGGCAGCAAGATCTTCACCAGCGGCGCCAACACCGCCGACTACGTGTGGCTGGCCTGCCGCACGGACCCCGACGCGCCCAAGCACAAGGGCATCTCGATCCTGATCGTGCCGACGGACGCGCCCGGCTTCTCCTGGAGCCCCATCCAGGCCGTGGGCGGGATGGTCGTGACGGCCACGTACTACAGCGGCGTACGGGTGCCGGTCGACGCGGTCGTCGGCGAGGTGGACGGCGGCTGGCGGCTCATCACCCACCAGCTCAACCACGAGCGCATCGGCCTGGCCGCGCTCGGCGGCCGGATGATCCAGCTCTGGGAGCAGGTCGCCGCCTGGGCGCGGGACAACGGCGCGATGGAGCTGCCGTGGGTGCGGCGGGACCTCGCCCGCGCGTACGCCCGGCTGGAGGCGATGCGGCTGATGAACTGGAAGATGACCGACGCGGTCGCGCGTGACGCGCTGTCGGGCGCGGACGCCGGGGCGGCCAAGGTGTACGGCACCGAGACCCACATCGACGTGCAGCGCACGCTGTCGGGGATCATCGGCGCGGGCGGGCGGGTCCGCCCCGAGTCGCCCGGCGCCGTGCTCGCCGGGCAGATCGAGCAGCTGTCGCGGCAGGGCATCGTCAACACCTTCGGCGGCGGCGTGAACGAGGTCCTGCGGGACATGGTCGCCACCCAGGGCCTCGGCCTCCCCAGGGCGGGCCGCTGATGACCGCATACGAGGACTTCGCCGGGCGGGAGATCGTCCCGCCGCGGGAGGGACCCGACCCGGTGAACGTGCCCATGATCCGGCACTGGGCCGAGGCGATGGGCGACCGCAACCCCGTTTACCTGGACGACGACGCCGCGCGCGCGACCGGCCGTCCCGGGATCGTCGCGCCCGCGTCGATGACGCAGGCGTGGACGATGCGGGGGTACGCCCCGGCTCCCGGGACGGGCGGCACCGGGGCCGAGGAGCTGAACGCGCTGCTCGAGAAGGACGGCTTCACCTCGGTGGTGGCGACCGATTCGGAGTTCGAGTTCCACCGGGAACTGGTGGTGGGCGACCGCGTGAGCGTCCGGGAGGTCGTGGAGTCGATCTCCCCGGAGAAGAGCACCGCGCTGGGCGTGGGGCGGTTCGTCACCACGGTCCGCACCTACACCGACCAGGACGGCGAGGTCGTCGCCGTGCAGCGCTGGCGCCTGCTCCGGTTCCGGCCCGAAAACCAGGCCCCGAAGGCCTTGCGGCCGCGGCGGCGATCAATCGGGACAACGCGTTCTGGTTCGAGGCGGCGCGTGAGCACCGGCTGGTGATCCAGCGCTGCGCCGGGTGCGGGACGCTGCGCCACCCGCCCGGCCCGTGCTGCCCGCACTGCGGCTCGTTCGAGTGGGACACCGCCGAGGCGTCGGGCCGCGGGCAGGTCTACAGCTTCGTGGTCGCCCACCACCCCCGCCACCCGGCGTTCGAGTATCCCCTGATCGTCGCGGTCGTGGAGCTCGACGAGGGCACGCGGCTCATCACCAACCTGGTCGGCGTGGAACCCGGAGAGGTCGAGATCGGCATGCCCGTCGTCCTCGACTGGCTGGACGCCGATCCCGACCTGTCACTTCCGGTGTTCCGCCCGCAGGAGAACGACTGATGAACTTCACGCTGGACGAAGAGCTCGAAGCGGTGCGTGCCCTGGCGAATCAGATCTTCGCCGACCGCGCCACGACCGAGCGCGTACGCGAGGTGGAGGGCTCGCCGGGCCGCCTGGACGAGGAGCTGTGGGCGGAGCTGGGCAAGGCCGGCCTGCTCGGCATCGCGCTGCCGGAGGAGGCGGGCGGCGCCGGGCTCGGCCTGGGCGCGCTGTGCGTGCTGATCGAGGAGCAGGGCCGCCACGTCGCTCCGGTGCCGCTGTGGCCCGCGGCCGTCGGCGCGCTCGCGGTCGCCGCGCACGGCACCCGCGAGCAGCGCGAGAGCCTGCTCCCGGAGCGGCGGACGGCTCGTCCCGGCTCAC
>NZ_MWJN01000051.1:0-61246 GCF_002027145.1 Microbispora sp. GKU 823
CGCAGTCGCGCCGGTCCCGCGCTGCCCGGCCTGATCGCCGCGCTGACCGTCGCCGGGCACGGGACGGACGCGCAGCGGCGGGCGCTTGCGCCGTTCGGCGAGGGGGAGGAGGTGCTGACCGTCGCGTTCCGCGAGGCCGGGGCGGGCCCCGGCGACCCGCCGGCCGCGATCGCCAGGGACGGCAGGATCACCGGGCGGCCCGGAATCGTCCCGTACGCCGCCGAGGCGTCGGCCATCCTCGTGCCCGCGCTCTCCGGCGGCGAGGCCGCGCTGTTCCTCGTACGCCCTGGGGACGCGCAGGTGCGGCCGGTGGCGACGACGACGGGGGAGCCCGCGGCCGTGGTCACCCTGGAGGACGCGCCGGGGGAGATGGTGGGGGAGCCGGGCGGCGCGGCCGTCGCCGCGCTGCGGCTGAACACCCTGGCCGCCGTGACCGCGACCGCCTCCGGGGTCCTCGCGGGCGCGCTCGCGCTGACCAAGGGACACATCGCCACGCGCAGGCAGTTCGACCGGGTGCTCGCCGAGTTCCAGGCCGTGACCATGCAGATCGCCGACGTCTACATCGCCTCACGGGCGCTCGACGTCGCCATGTGGACGGGCGTGTGGCGGCTGGGCGAAGGGCTGCCCGCGGAGCGGGACCTGGCCGTCGCCGCCTACAACGCGGCCGCAGATGCCGTACGGGCGCTCTACACCTGTCAGCACCTGCACGGCGGCATCGGGCTCGACCTGACCTATCCGCTGCATCGTCACTTCGGCCTGGGCAAGCACCTCGCCCATCTGCTCGGCGGCGAGCAGGCCCAACTCGACCTGATCGGAGCCCTGGTCTGATGTTCATCGAACTGACGGCGGAGCAGCGGCGGCTCCGCGACGACCTGCGGGACTACTTCGCGTCCTGCCTGACCGCCGAGCAGCGCGCCGAGATCGGCCGCGACCCGTTCGGCGAGGCGTACATGGCGCACTGCCGCAGGCTGGGCCGCGACGGCAAGCTCGGCCTCGGATGGCCGAAGGAGTACGGCGGGGGCGGCTACGGCCCGGTCGAGCAGCAGATCTTCACCAACGAGGTGACCCGGGCCGAGGTGCCGTACCCCCTGATCACGTTGCAGACGGTCGGCCCGACGCTGATGCGGTACGGCACACAGGCGCAGAAGGAGTTCTTCCTGCCGCGCATCCTGGCCGGAGAGTGCCACTTCGCGATCGGCTACAGCGAGCCGGAGGCGGGCACCGACCTCGCGTCGCTGCGGACGACGGCGGTGCCGGACGGCGACCACTACGTGGTCAACGGCCAGAAGGTGTTCACCTCGGGCGCGCACCACGCCGACTATGTCTGGCTGGCGGCGCGCACCGATCCGGCGGCGAAGAAGCACCGCGGGATCACCATGATGATCGTCGACTGCACGGACCCCGGGTTCTCCTGGACGCCGATCATCACGATGGACGGCCGCCACCACACCAACGCGACGTACTACTCGGACGTGCGCGTCCCGCTCGACATGGTCGTCGGCGAGGTGGACAAGGGCTGGGACCTGATCGTCAGCCAGCTCAACCACGAACGCGTCACGCTCGGGCCCGCCGGCAACATCGGGCACACTCTCGACCGTTTCGCCCGCTGGGCGAGGACCAACCGGGGACGCGACGGCGCGCCGCTGTGGGAGCACCCCGACGTACGGCGGGCCGTCGCCGAGGTGTACGCGTACTTCCGCACGAACGAGCTGCTGAACTGGCAGGTCGCGGCGTCGATGGACCTCGGCTGGCTGGGCGCGCCCGACGCGTCGGCCACCAAGATCTACGCCTCCGAGCGGGTGCAGGACGTCGGCCGGATCGTCGGCGACACGCTGGCCCGCTTCGGCGATCCGTACGACGAGGAGACGCGCGATCTGATCGAGCGGGTGGACCGGGGCGTCAAGGGCGCGCTCGTGCTCACCTTCGGCGGCGGCGTCAACGAGGTCCAGCGCGAGTTGATCGCCATGCTCGGGCTCGGGCTGCCCAAACCGCCACGATGAGGACGCGCCCGGCGCTACCGGCGTTCCGGGCTCAGGGCGTGAACACCGTCGGCACGTTGAAGAAGACGATCAGCGCGATGATCAGGCAGATCAGGATGCCGACGACTTCCCACAGCCAGTCGTAGTGCCGGTCGCCCTTGCCCCGGCGGCCCCTGCCCGCGCCGTTCTCGCCGTACGGCCTGCCCGTGCTCCTGCTCGCCGTGTTCCTGCTCGCCGTGTGCTTGCGGCCCGGACGGCGGGAGGCGGCGGGCGCGGGAACGCGGACCGCCGCGGCGGCCGGGTGCACCAGGGTGTCCGTCTTCGCCGGAGGCTCCTCGACGGCACGGTCGCCGTCCGCCTCCGCCGACGGCTCCTCGGCGGGGAGGAAAGGCTCGGCGAGCTGTTCCGAGGGTCGCTCGGCCTCCCGGGGCGCGGGCGCGAACGCGTCCACGGGGGGAGCGGCCGGGAGAAGCGACTCGGCGGGCGGCGTCAGCGGGGCCTCGTCGGACGGCTCCTCGGTCCCTGGCAAGGCGCCGGTGGACCCGGCCTGCCGCGGCGTGCCCGCCGTCTCGGCCGTACGGAACGCGTCGAAGGGCACGGCGAAGCGGAGCGTGTCGAACAACGCCTCCAGTGGCTCAGCCGGGCGCGGGGCGGCGCCGAAGGCGTCGACGGTTCTGCGGGGCGCGGGTGGTGCCGAAGGCGTCGAACGGCTTGGCGGTGGTCTCCGGGACCTCCGGGGCGGGCGGCGGCGTGGCGGGCGCGGTCTGCGGGGGCTCCTGCGCGGACGGCTGCGGCTCCACGGGTGCGGCCAGGGCCGCCGGTCGCTCCGCGGGCGTGGGCCGCCCGGCGCGCTTCCTGCGCAGACGGCTCTCGCCGAGCGAGTTGAGCAGCGCACCGCGCAGCCGGGGCATGGGCTCGGTCGTCGCCTCGTGCTTGGCCTTGCGCCGCGAGCCCTGGGGCTGCGCGATGGCGTCGGTCTTGACCACGCACGTGTTGGTGACCTGGTCGGGGTCGCTCAGCGGCAGCGGCCAGGTCGGAGTGGTCGGCCACAGCCTCTTGGTGACCAGCCCGGAGGACTGCTCGCCGCCCGTCGTGGCGCTCCCCGGCTCCTCGTACGGCAGCGCGGAAAGCACCCGGTCGCGTACGGACGCGCCCGGCCGCCGCCAGGGCAGCCGGGCCAGCACGTCGCCGAGGGGGGAGACGCCGATGGCGTCGTAGACCTCCGCGACGGAGGCGGGCACGAACGGCGCCGACCTCGCGGCGGTGACCGCCGTCTCCAGCGTCTGGGCGAAGCGGCGCGCCGCTCCCGCGATCAGCTCCTCGGCGGTGTCGGCCGCCACGTCGAGGACCAGCGCCAGTTCGGGCGCCGTGAGGCCGCACACCTCCGACAGCAGCAGGACCTCCCGCTGGTGCGGCCGGATGTCCCGGAACACCCGCTCGATCAAGGAAGTGGCGGGATCGGCGACGGAGTCGACGGCCGGTAGCGCGTAACTGACGTCCCGGCGGTAGATCTCACGGCGCGCCAGCGCGTACAGCGCGGCGCGCGAGGGCGGCTCGGCGGTCGGAGCGGCGGTGAAGACGGCCACCACGGCGTCGGCGGCGGACGCGGTCTCACCGAGCTGGTCGTGGCAGTAGGCGAACAACCCCGCGGCGTGACGCTCGTAGAGCTCGGCGATCAGCTCGCTCCTGGAGCGCTGACCGGTGAGCGGTGGAGTCACGACCGGCTCCTCTGTATTTCGTGGCTGGTCCTATCGGAGGGACGCGGCGGAGGGACGGGAGAGGCGTGAGAGTAATCATGCCAACACATCACCGCGCCACGCATCATGAGATGCCCTATTGATAGATATCTAGGCCCGGATATCGGAGGTTCCCACCGTAGGCTGGCCGCCGGGTGGTGTGTCCGGAACGGGTCGCGTTTGGATATCGGGGAGGTTGACGGGGAAGAGCGAGTAGGCCTCCCGACGTTGCCTTGGTCGCACACTCTTTCGAAGGGCGAGACGGCGTGATCACGTTCGAAGACGTCACCAAGCGCTACCGGGACGGCACGGTGGCCGTGGACGACCTCAGCATGGAGGTGCCCACGGGTGCGATCACCGTGTTCGTGGGCCCCTCCGGCTGTGGCAAGACCACGTCGCTGCGGATGATCAACCGGATGATCGACGCCACCTCCGGCCGCATCACCCTGGACGGTCAGGACGTGCGCGAGATCGACCCGGCCACGCTCCGGCGCGGCATCGGGTACGTGATCCAGCAGGCGGGCCTGTTCCCGCACCGCAAGATCGTGGACAACGTGGCGACCGTGCCGTACCTGCTGGGCTGGAACAAGAAGAAGGCGCGCGCCCGCGCGATGGAGCTGCTCGAGCTGGTCGGGCTCGACCCCGGCCTGGCCGGCCGCTACCCCTTCCAGCTCTCCGGAGGGCAGCAGCAGCGTGTCGGTGTGGCCCGGGCGCTCGCGGCCGACCCTCCGGTGCTGCTCATGGACGAGCCGTTCAGCGCCGTCGACCGATCGTGCGGGCCAGCCTCCAGGACGAGCTGCTGCGGCTGCAGTCGGAGCTGCGCAAGACGATCGTGTTCGTCACCCACGACATCGACGAGGCGGTCAAGCTCGGCGACACGGTGGCCGTCCTGCGCGTCGGCGGGCGGCTGGCCCAGATGGCCGGCCCGGCCACGCTGCTCACCGAGCCCGCCGACGACTTCGTCCGCGAGTTCCTCGGCCGCGACCGCGGCATCCGGCGGCTGTCGTTCATCTCGGCCAAGGAGGTGCGGCTGAGCCCGGCGCGTCCGACCTGGAGACCGACGAGAACGGCGGGCCGCTCGGCTGGCGGACCGCGGACGGGCTCGCGGCGTACGGCACCTTCAACCCCGAGACCGACTCGCTGCGCGTGGCGCTCGACGCCGCGTTGCTGTCGCCCAACGGCACCGCGGTCGCCGTGGACGAGGAGGGCCGCGTGCGCGGTGTGGCCGGCCGGGACGCGATCGACGAACTGCTCGCCGAATACGCGCCGCCCGCCGCGGGCCCCGCCCGGGGCGGCGCAAGCGGCTCGGGCGGCGGCTCCTCCTCCGGCGCCGGCGACTCCGAGGGGGCGCCCGCGTGACCGAGGAGCCCCTGGTCCGCTGGGACTGGATCGCGCGCAACTGGGCCAACGGCGGCCCCACCGCGATCAGCGCCCTGCTGGAGAACCACGTCGTGATGGCCTTCCTGCCCGTGCTGTTCGGGCTGGTCGTGGCCCTGCCGCTGGGCCTGGCCTGCGTACGCTGGCGCTGGCTCTACCAGCCGACGGTCGCGCTGATGAACGTCACCTACTCGCTGCCGTCCCTCGTGCTGTTCTCGATCTTCCTGTCGATCACCGGGCTCACCCGGTCGACCGTCGTCATCCCGCTCACGTTCTTCGCGCTCGCGGTCCTGATCCCCGCCGTGGTGGACGGCCTGGCCTCGGTGCCCGACCCCGTACGGCAGTCGGCGGTGGCCATGGGGTTCCGGCCCGTGCGCCGGCTGCTCCGGGTCGAGTTGCCGGTCGCGGTGCCGGTGGTCCTGGCCGGGCTGCGGGTCGCGACCGTGTCCAGCATCAGCCTGGTCAGCGTGGGCGCGCTGATCGGCCAGGGCGGGCTGGGCAACCTGTTCATCGACGGCTGGCAGCGGCAGTTCTACACGCCCATCGTGGTCGGGATCGTGCTCATCGTCGTGCTCGCCGTGCTCGCCGACGGGCTGCTCGTGCTCGCCCAGCGGCTGCTGACCCCCTGGTCCCGGGCGAGGAGGACGGCGTGAACTGGCTGGCCGACTTCTTCGGCGACGCTGCGCACTGGTCGGGCCCGGACGGCATCCCGGTCCGGCTGCTGGAGCACCTGGAGTTCTCGGCGGCGGCCTTCCTCGTCGCGGCGCTGATCGCCGTGCCGCTCGGCCTGCTCATCGGCCACACCGGCCGCGGCGCGCTGCTCGTCGTGGTCGCGGCGAACGCCGCCCGGGCCCTGCCGACGCTCGGCCTGCTCGTGCTCGTGGTGCTGCTGGCGGGCGTGGGGACCGTCCTGCCGGTGCTGATCCCGCTGATCGTGCTCGCGGTCCCGCCCATCCTGGTGAACACGTACGAGGGCGTGCGGGGGGTGGACGCCGACCTGCGCGACGCCGCGTACGGCATGGGCCTGCGCGGGCGTCAGGTGCTGTTCCAGACGCTGACCCCGGTCGCGCTGCCGCTGATCCTGCTGGGCCTGCGCCTCGCCGCCATCCAGGTCGTCTCGACCGCCACGGTCGCGGCGTTCGTCGGGCTGGGCGGGCTCGGCCGGTTCATCATCGACGGCCTGGCCACCAAGACCTACGCGGACGTGATCGGGGGAGCGGTCCTGGTGGCCGCCCTCGCCCTGGCCGTCCAGTTCGCCTTCGTCCTGCTCGACCGGGTGGTCGTCTCGCCCGGTGTCCGCCAGGTCCGCTAATCTCGATATTATCCCCCTAGAATGAAGGGATTTTCTGGTATGAGGCGTATTATCGGCGTCGCGGCGGTCGCCCTGGCCGCGGCGCTCTCGTTATCGGCCTGCGGGGGCTCCGACCCGCTCTCCACGACCGCGTCCGCCGCACCGTCGGAGTCGGGCTCGGGCGGCGCGGCCGCGGCCAAGGTCGTGGTCGGCTCCTTCAACTTCCCCGAGAGCGTCCTGCTCGCCTCGATCTACGCCCAGGCCTTGCAGGCCAAGGGGGTCACGGTCGAGGAGAAGCCCAACATCGGCAGCCGCGAGGTCGTCTACGATCAGATCAAGAGCGGCGGCCTGACCGTGCTGCCCGAGTACGCCGGGTCGCTGCTGGCGTTCGTCGACAAGTCCAGCACGGCCAGGACCAAGGACGAGATCCTCTCGGGCCTGAAGGCCAAGCTGCCCCCGGAGCTGGAGATCCTGGAGCCCGCGGCGCCGAGGACAACAACTCCCTCACGGTCACCAAGGCCACGGCCGACAAGTACAAGCTGACGACCATCGAGGACCTGGCCAAGGTGGCGAAGGACTTCGTGGTCGGCGGGCCGCCGGAGTTCAAGCAGCGCCAGGAGGAGAACTTCAAGAACGTCTACGGCCTGGAGTTCAAGCAGTGGAAGCCGACCGGGGACACCACCGCTGACGCGATCAAGAGCGGCACGGTCCAGGTGGGCAACGTGTTCACCACCGACCCCAAGATCGTGCTGAACGGCCTCGTGCCGCTGCAGGACAACAAGAACGCCTTCGGCTCGGAGAACGTGACGCCCCTCGTCTACAAGGCCGGGGTGAACGACACCGTGACCTCCACGCTGAACGCGGTCTCCGCCAAGCTGGACACCCAGACGCTGGTCTCCCTGATGAAGCGGATCTCCGTCGACAAGGACGACCCGCCCGTGGTGGCCAAGGACTGGCTGACCCAGAACGGCCTGCTGTGACGTGAGCGGGGGCCCGAGTCCTCCGGGCCCCCGCTCCGCTCACCAGTTCAGCGGCAGCGTGGCGATGAAGTCGTCGAGCCGCTGGGAGATGATCCGGTGGTCGTGGGCCGAGGGGTGCCAGTCGCAGCCGCCGTAGTCCAGTTCCGAATTGTCGTAGTACCAGTAGCGGACCCGGTCGTCGCCCCGCTCGTTGCGTTCCTGGACGATCTGCCGCGCCGCGTCGGCGAATGCCGTCGTGTTGTACATGTAGGTGGCGCTGACCACGATGACCGCGCGCTTGCCGTACCGGGCCCGGAGCTTGTCGATGAAGCCGTGATAGGCGGTCTTGTACGCGGCGACCAGGGTTTCCGGCGTCCACGGCTCGCCCGGGTTGATCGCGGTGGAGAAGTCGTTGATGCCGAGGCCGATCACGACCAGTTGCGGGTGCCAGGTGCCCGGGTTCTTCCAGACGTCGCCGGGCACGCCGATCAGGGCCCGGTCGTAGTAGGTGCGGTAGTCGGTGCCCGGTTCGAGACCGTTGTAGTTGCGCACCATGCCGCGGCCGGAGAAGGCGTTGATCTGGTAGTCGGCGCCGAGGCGGCGCGCGGTGAGGGCGCCGAAACTGAGGTCGCTGTTGGTGTTCCTGTCGATCTGGCCCGGCGCAGGGCAGTCGCGGGTGTCGGACATGTTGCCGTAACCGGCGGTGTAGGAGTCGCCGATGAACTCGATCTGCCGGCGGCGATCGGCCGGAGGGGGAAGGACGGCGCCGCCGGGGGCGGCGACGAACCCGCCGAACTCACCGGTGGACCACGGGCTCTCGGTGCGCTTGACGAGCCGCACGCTGTGCACGCCGCGGCTCAGGTTCCCGGCCCAGTACGTGGTGCGGCCGGGGGTCACCAGGGTGGCGACGGTGGCGCCGTCGATCTGGACGTCGTAGTCGTTCACCGCGTCGTCGATCACGATCCCGACCCCGGTGCCGCGGAAGCGGCCCTCGAAGTAGACGCCGGGCCAGCTGTACCGCACCGAGTTCCCCACGACCTCGACCCTGCCGGCGGTGTGCGCCGTGGCCGACAGGGCAGGCGCGGGTTTGCCTACCGCCGTCGTCTCGGGCGAGGTGGTGGCGTGGGCGGCCGCGGGCAGCAGCGCGGCGGTCAGCGCCAGCACGGCCTGCGCCGCCTTGAGCGTGTGTCGCACGGTCTCTCCTTCTCCCCGCCCGCGCGCCGCGGGCCGTCACACCCGGCCGGGCCTCGTGCGGGCGGCACTGAACGTTTCACGGACGCGGGTGCGGCGACGGGTGCCGATGGCGACCGCGGCGCGGCGGCACGACGGGCCGCCTGGCCGCGGATCTTCGGCCGGGGCGCGGATGACGTGGGGGTCAACGCCCACCCTTCGCGTCGGATCGGACGAGGCCGCCGGCGAGACCGGAAACGCTCCCCGGGCCGGCGCCGAGTGCAGAGTGATCGCCCCCGCCCTGATCGTCAAGACCGCGCCCCGCCGGCCCACCGGCTCGCCGCCCGGCGTGCCTCGTTCAGCCGGAGAGGGCGAGTGCGACGACGTCGGCGACGGCGCCGTCGGCGCACGCGCCGACCACGACGTCCGCCGCGGCCCGGACGTCCGGGTGGCCGTCGCCGACCGCCACCCCGAGCCCGGCCACCGCGATCATGTCGATGTCGTTGGGGTTGTCCCCGACCGCGGCGATCTGGTCGAGCGGCACGCCGTGGGACGCCGCCAGCGCGCGGAGCGCGGTGCCCTTGGTCGCGCCCTCCGGCAGCACCTCCAGGTAGGTGGCCTCGGACCGGACCGTCACGGTGCCGGGGATCGCCAGGTCGGGGAGCGGATCGCCGATCAGCATGCACTTGGTGATCCCACCGGGCGGCAGGGCCGACCAGTCGCCGGGATCCCGCAGGTCGATGCCGTCGCGCCGGGCGTAGTCCCGCAGCTCGGGCACGTCGTCCACGGCCAGCGCCTCGCCGCCGCAGAACGCCACCGGATAGACGCCCTCGGGCAGGTCGCCGAACATCTCCAGCAGCGTCCGCCACGCACGCGGCGGCAGGTGACGGGAGCGCAGCACGGCTCCCGTGCCGAGGTCCACCGTACGGGCGCCGTTGTAGAGGATCGCCGCCCCGTCGAGCCCGAGTTCGTCGTAGAACGGCCGGGCCGACAGCTCCATCCGCCCGGTCGCGATGACGACCTCCCCGCCCGCGGCGCGGAAGCGGCGCAGCGCGTCCCTGCTGGCCGGCACCATGGCGAGGTCGCGCCCCACGAGCGTGCCGTCCAGGTCGGTCACGATCCAGCGGATCACGAGGCCGCCTGTCCCGAGGCCGCCCCCGCCGCCACCGCGGCCGAGATGTCCGGGAAGACCTTGGCCATCACCGACCCGGCGAGGTCGAACCCCCCGACGCACGCCACGTAACCGCCGGGGGTGAAGACGCTGCCGGACAGCGGGACGAACACGCCGCCCGCCTGCCGGACCAACAGCGACCCGGCCGCCACGTCCCAGGCGTTGATGTTCGTGCCGTGCGCGACGTCGGACCAGCCGGCGGCGACGTGCGCGAGCTTCATCGCCGCGCTGCCTGGCCGGCGGGTGGTGGCGAAGGCGTGCTGGATGCGGGCGAACCGGTGCAGCGCGTCGTCGCCTTCCGCCGTGAGGTCGCGGGGAGTGGGGTAGCTGGACAGCAGCACCGCCTCCCGGTCGGTGCGGGCGCCGGAGCTGCGCAGCGGCACGCCGTTGCAGAAGGCCCCGCCGAGCGAGGCGGTGAACTCGTCGTCGCGCACCGGGTCGTAGACGACGCCCGCCACCACCTCGTCGTCCACGGCGGCGGCGATCGAGGTGCAGAAGAACGGCAGCCCGGCCGCGAAGTTCGCGGTGCCGTCGATGGGGTCGACGTACCAGCGGACCTCGCCCTCGCCGCGTACGCCGCCCTCCTCGCCGACCACCACGCTGCCGGGGCACAGGCGGTCGATGACCTCCCGGATGCGGGCCTCGGCCGCCTTGTCGTGCTCCGTCACCGGGTCGTGGAAGTCGCGCTTCGTGGTGATCTCGGGTCTGGAGCGGAAGGCGTGGCAGAGCAGGTCGCCGACCGATCTGGCCGCCCTGACCGCGATGGCGGCCAGCTCACGAGAGGTGTTCAGGTCCATGTCTCCTCCAGAAGGGTCAGCAGGCCGCGCGGGTCCTCCACGGTCGCCTGGGGGCTCTGGCGCACCCGGTAGGGGATCTTGTCGGTGCTGCCGGAGACCATCAGGATGGTCGCCCCGACTCCGGCCCTGGCGCCGCACACCACGTCGCGGTCGTAGTTGTCGCCGACGTACCAGACCTGTGCGGGGTCGGTGCCCAGGGCCCGGCAGGCGATCCAGATCATCTCGGGGTTGGGCTTGCGCACGCCGACCTCGTCGCTGTAGACCTGCACGGCCACCCGGCGGTCGAGCCCGGCCGTCGTCATGAAGTCGCGATGGACGGCGCCGCACAGCGCGTTGCTGACGATCGCCGGGGTGACGCCGTGCGCCCAGCAGGCATCGAGCAGTTCCTCCATCCCCGGCCGCAGCTTGCGCCCGCTGCGCAGCTCGCCCATCCGGCGGCACAGCGGGGTCGCCTCGGCGGTCACCAGGGTGCGGGCCTGCTCGGGCCAGTCGCCAGCGACGTAGTCGGCCCAGAACTCCCGGTGTGTCATCTCCTCGGGCGCGAACCGCCGGGAGGTCGAGTCCTTCCAGTACTTGTCGGCGCGCGCGCCCGCGCGGATGTCGCTTTCGACCTCCTCCGCGGTGAGGCCGTCGAAGCCCGCCCGGCGCAGGAGTCCGTGCACCTCGGCGGCGAGCTCGGCCGCCCAGGAGGGGCGGCGGGTGGTCTCCGCGATCACGCCGCCGAAGTCCAGCAGCAACGCCACGGGCCTGGTCACGCCACAGCTCCCATTCCGTCCCAGGCGGACAGCCGCGCGCCGTCCGCGCCGAACAGGTGCATCCGCTCGGTCCAGCAGGTCACCACGTCGCCGGGGGCCGCCTCGACCGGGGTGTAGGACACCGCGTACAGCTCGGTGTCGAGCACGCGCAGCCGTACGGTCCAGGACGACCCGGCCGGCAGCACGGCCTCGACGACGGCCTCCTCGCACCAGGTGGCGCCGGGCGGCGGGCCGAGGCGCAGCGCTTCGGGCCGGATGCCGACGGCGGCGGGGGAACACTCCGGGAGGCGGGACTCGGTGAAGCGCAGCAGCGACCCGGCCAGGCCGGCGGGGGACGTCCCGACGTCGACGATCGCCATCGGCGGGCTGCCGACGAACTCGGCGACGAAGCGGTTGGCGGGCCGGTCGTACATGTCCATCGGCGCGGCCACCTGCTGTAGCTCGCCCTCGTTCATCACCGCGACGTCGGTGGCCATCGTGAGGGCCTCCAGCTGGTCGTGGGTGACGAAGACGATCGTCGCGCCCGACTCCTCGTGGATGCGCTTGAGCTCGGCGCGCATCTCCAGGCGCAGCCGGGCGTCGAGGTTCGACAGCGGCTCGTCGAGCAGCAGCACGGAGGGGTTGACGGCGAGCATGCGGGCGAGCGCGACGCGCTGCTGCTGGCCGCCGGACAGCTGGGAGGGGTAGCGGTCCATGGCGGCGTCGACGTGCACCATCTTCAGCGCCGCCTCGGCCCTGGCCCTGCGCTCGGGGGCCGGCACCTTGCGCATGCGCAGGCCGAACTCCACGTTGTCGCGTACGGACAGGTGGGGCCACAGCGCGTAGTTCTGGAAGACCAGGCCCATGCCGCGCTTCTCCGGCGGGACGTACAGGCCGCGTTCGACGGAGTCGAGCACCCGGTCACCGACGGCGATGGTGCCGGCCGTGGGCTGCTCCAGACCGGCGATCATGCGCAGGGTCGTGGTCTTGCCGCAACCGGAGGGCCCGAGAAGGCACATGAATGCGCCGTCGGGGACGGTGAGGTCGAGGTTCTTCACGGCGTGCTCGCCGCCGCCGTAGCTCTTGGCGACTCCGGTCAACGTGATGGCTGGCATCTATCCTCCTAGCCCGGACGCCAGGCTGCTCTTGGTCAGCCGCTGGGTCAGGTACGTCATGGTGAAGGAGACCAACGCGATGACGAGGACGACCGCGTTGGCGAGCTGGGTGTATCCGTAGTCCACGAGGCCGATCGACAGCGTCGTGAGCAGTTCCGTGCCGGTCGTGGTGAGCATGACCACGATGCTGAGCTCCTTGAGCCCGGAGATGAACGGCAGCACGATCCCGGTGACGAGCGCGCCCTTCTGGATGGGGAAGATGATCCGCCCCATCCGCTGGAACCAGGGGGCGCCGGCGATCTGCGCCGCCTCCTCCGGCTCGCGGCCGAGCTGGGTCATCGCCGCGATGCCCGAGCGCGAGCTGTACGGCAGGTGGGTCACCGCCATGACCAGGATCAGCAGGAACGTCGTGCCGTACAACGCGGGGATCGGGCCGCGGGCCACGGCGAACAGCGACAGCGATGCGGCGGCGAACGCGATGCCGGGGACGAGGTAGGGCAGGAAGGAGACCTGGCGGAGGAAGAAGGCGACGCGCGGGGCCGTCCCGCGCACCACGACGTACCCCACCAGCAGCCCGGCGACCGCGCAGATCACCGAGGCCAGACCGACGATGCGCAGGGAGTTCCACGCCGCCGCCCACAGTTCCGAGCCGCGGAAGACGCCGTGCGGGAACCCGACCGCGCCTGGCAGTCGCTCGGCGAACCAGTAGTCGAGGGTGAAGGTCGACAGGTCCAGCGGCGTACGGGTGACCGTGGACAGCAGCAGCGTGAAGACCGGGACCAGCACGCTCACGCCGAAGACCACCAGGCCGAGCGCGAACGCCGGCCAGCGCAGGCGGCGCAGGTCGCTCAGCCGGTCCATGCTGCCCTTGCCGCCGACCGTGACGAACCGGCGGTGCTCGCGGGTCATCCGGGTGTCGGCGAGCACGATCACCACCCCGATGATCACGATGACCGTGGCGAGCACCGAGGCCACGCCCGTGCTGCGGTCGCGGATCGACTGGAACAGCCCCGTCGACAGCACCCGGAAGTCGGCCGGCAGCCCCAGCACGTACGGCGTGCCGAACGTGCCGAGCACCCGGCCGACCACCAGCAGCACGGCCGACGACAGCGCGGGGAGCATCAGCGGGATCATGATGCGCCGCACGACCGTGCGCTGCGGCGCGCCGAGGATGCGCGCCGAGTCCACGAGCTGCGCGTCGATGCGCCGCAGCGCGTTGCCGACCAGGAGCAGCACGAACGGGTAGTAGTGCAGCCCGAGGGTCACGATGATCGGCAGCGCGCCGTACGCCAGCCAGTCGGGCGTGTGCACGCCCCGCGCCTGGAGGAACCCGACCTGACCGCCGGCGCGCTCGTTCTTGAACAGCGTGAGCCACGCCAGCGAGAAGGTCCATGACGGCAGCATGTACGGGATCACCAGCGCGCCGGCCAGCCACTTGCGTCCCGGCACGTTGGTGCGGGTCACCAGCCACGCCATGCCGCCGCCGAGGACCAGGGCGAACAGCACGGTGCCCAGCGCGACCACCAGCGTGTTGAGCAGCGGCTGCCAGAACAGCAGCCCGCTGATCTGGGAACGGAAGACCCGCCAGAGGTAGTAGCCGGTCCACTCGCCGACCGCCTGCCCGGCGTGCACGTCGTCGCCGTACTGCAGGCGGAAGGCGTCGGACAGCACGGCGACCAGCGGCGCCACGACGAGATAGCCGAGCAGGACGACGAGGATCAGCCCGAGCGCGGCGGTCGGGTCGTGGCGCAGGACGCGCAGCCGATAGAGCAGCCTGCGCGATCTGGGTGGTCGGGGCGGCGTCTCCGCCTTGGTCACAACAGCCATGGGGGGTACTTCCTTCGAGGTCGGGGACCGCCGGGGTGCGGGGCCCCGCTTTCAGCGTTGCCGGGATGTCGGGAAGGGGCGGGGATCGGGCCGTCGGGTCTCTGGGCGCGGCGGAGCGGGGTTTCCGCCTGGTGGGACGCCGCTCAGTGGCTGCGTTTGAGCATGGCGTCGGCGAGCGCGTCCGCGGCCTCGCCGAGTCGCCGGCCCACCGCGTCGAGGCGGGCCAGCAACTCGCGCTCGCGCAGCGTCTCCATCCGCAGCGGGCCGCTGAACAGCTCGGCGAGCCTGGCCTGGCAGAGCTGCCGCAGGCGGTTGCAGCACTTGCGGGTGGCGAGCACGGCGACGGTCACCGAGCCGGGGTCGTCGAGCATCTTCAGCACGGCCGCGTCCAGCTCGGCCAGGCCGTCGATCACCGCCTGCAGCGGCTCGACCGCGAAGCCGAGGTCCTCCGGCCCGAACAGGTCGGTCTCGCGTACGTAGTCGCGCAGGTGGTCGAGGACGTCGTCGATGGACCGGGAGAGCCGGAACAGGTCCTCCCTGTCGATCGGCGTGGCGAGCACCCGGCGCAGGGTCTCCACGAGCTCGGCCCGCGCCGCGTCCCCCTCGTGCTCCACCTCGGCCATCCGGGCCCGCGCGGCCGACCGGTCCGTTGCGCCGGTGGCGGTGGCGCGGGCGAGCCCCGCCCCGTCCCGCACGACCGCCGATCTGCCCCGGACCACGGGTCCGACCACCCGCCGTGCCGACCGCCCCCGCCAGGTCGTCCCAGGCCCGCGCGAACCGGCGGGCACGCCCGCGCGCGCCGGTCACAGCAGCCTGAGGGCCAGCCCCGCGAGGCAGCCCAGCGCCAGCGACGACGGCAGCGTGACCAGCCACGCCGTTCCCATGTTCACCACTGCCTGCCATCGCACCCTCCTGGCTCCTTCGCTTGCCGCCACGCCGACCACGCCGGCCGTGATGGACTGGGTCATGCTCACCGGGCTGCCGAGGGCCGAACTGCCGAGCACGGCGCCGGTGGCCGCCGTCTCCGCCGAGACGACGTGCAGCGGCCGGGTGATGACCAGGCCGCGGCCGAGCCGGGCGCCGACCCGGGGGAGACCCGCCAGCGCCCCGGCGAGGAAGAGCGCCGCGAGGACGGCCATCCACACCGGCGGCACGTCGACCGGGCCCACCCGGCCGAGCCCGCCACGGCCCACGCCGATCGCCACGCTCGCGACCGCGATCATCTTCTGGCCGTCGTTCACCGCGTACGCGAGGCACTGGGCCGCGTACGCCAGCAGGTGGGCGGCCCCCACGAGCCGGGGCATCCGCTGGTAGGACGGCACCCGGCGGGACGCGTCCCGAGCAGGTAGCCGAGGGCCAGCCCGGCCAGGGGCGCCCCGGCCCCGACCGCGAGGACGGTCGGCCACCCCCCGCCACGACACCGGCAGCCCCGCGCCGAGCCCGGCGCCGGTGATGCCGCCGATCACGGCGAGTGTGAGGCTCGTGGGCAGGCCGCGGCCGGTCAGGATCGCGACCACCGTCACGGCGACCACCACTCCGGTGAGGAAGGCCGCCGCCCCCTGACCGGTGTCCAGCCCCGCCAGGCGTTCGGTGAACGTCCGCGCGACCGTGACGCCCAGCACGTACGGCCCGGCGAACAGGGTCGCGGTGAGCAGGGCGGCGGCCGTCCAGCCCGGGGAGCGGGGGGAAGCGCAGCCCGAGCCCGATCAGGGTCGCCCCGTCGTTCGCCCCGCTGATCACCGTGAAGAGCACCGCCGCCGCGGCGAACGCGAGCGTCCACCCCATCAGAGGTAGGGCCGCTGGTCACGCTTGGCCTCGTCGTAGCGCTCGCGCGCGGCGCGCGCCTCGGCGAGCCCGGACACCTCGGCCACCGGCACGTCCCACCACGCCTCGGCGCCCGGCGCGGGGCCGGGGACCGTCTCGACGTAGACCACGGTCGTGCGGGGGGACGCGACGGCCTTGGCGAGCGCGGCCCGCAGGGTCTGCGGATCGGTCGCCGTCAGCACGTCGGCGCCGAGGCTGGCCGCGTTGGCGGCGAGGTCCACCGGCAGCCGCTCCCCGTCGAGCCGGCCGTCCGGGCCGCGCCTGCGGTAGGCGGTGCCGAGCCGGAGCGCGCCGACCGACTCGCTCAGTGCGCCGATCGAGGCGAAGCCCTGGTTGTCCACCAGGACGATGACGAGCTTGACGCCCTCCTGCACGGCGGTGGCGATCTCCTGGGCCATCATCAGGTAGGACCCGTCGCCGACGAGCACGAACACCTCGCGCTCCGGGGCGGCGAGCTTCACCCCCAGCCCTCCGGCGATCTCGTAGCCCATGCAGGAGTAGCCGTACTCGACGTGGTACTGCCCCGGGTCGGAGGCCCGCCAGAGGCGGTGCAGGTCGCCCGGCATCGACCCGGCCGCGTTCACCACCACCCCGCCCGCGGCGACCTCGTTGAGGACACCGAGCACGACCGGCTGGGTCAGCTCGGTCCCGCCGTAGAACCGGTCGGTCTCGGCCTGCCACGCGGCGGCGAGCTCGGCCGCCCGGCTCGTCCAGCCGGGGTCGGCCCGCCAGTCCACGTCGTCGAAAGCCGTGTCCAGCGCCTTCAGGGCCTCGCGGGCGTCGGCGACGAGCGTCTCGGCCGCGTGCTTGGCCGCGTCGAACGCCGCCACGTTGACGTTGAGGAACCTGGCCTGCCGGAACAGCGTCCGCGAGGCGGTGGTGAAGTCGCTGTAGCGGGTGCCGATCCCGATGACCAGGTCGGCCTCGCGGGCCAGGGTGTCGGCGGCACGGGTCCCGGTGTGCCCGATCGCGCCCACCGCGCACGGATGGTCGTACGGCACCGCGCCCTTGCCCGCCTGGGTCTCGGCCACCGGCACGCCGTGACGTCCGGCGAAACGGGCCAGCTCGGCGCAGGCGCCGCTGTACCTGACCCCGCCCCCGGCGAGGATCAGCGGGCGGCGCGAGCCGCGCAGCAACTCGGCGGCCCTGGCCAGGGCGGCGGGTTCGGGCACCGGCCGGGCCACGTGCCAGACCCTGCGCGCGAACAGCTCCTCGGGCCAGTCGTACGCCTCGGCCTGCACGTCCTGCGGCAGCGCCAGCGTCACCGCGCCGGTCTCGGCCGGGTCGGTGAGCACCCGCATGGCCCCCAGCAGCGCCGCCGGAAGCTGCTCGGGCCGGTTGACCCGGTCCCAGAAGCGGCTGACGGGCTTGAGGCAGTCGTTGACGCTGACGTCGTACGACCGGGGGTCCTCCAGCTCCTGCAGCACCGGCGAGGCGACCCGGGTGGCGAACAGGTCGCCGGGCAGCAGCAGCACCGGCAGCCGGTTGATCGTGGCCAGCGCGGCCCCGGTGACCATGTTGGTCGCGCCCGGCCCGATCGAGCTGGTGCAGGCGAGCGTGGACAGCCGGTCGGACTGCCGGGCGTAGCCGACGGCCGTGTGCACCATCGCCTGCTCGTTGCGGGCCAGGTAGTAGGGCAGCGGGTCGTGGGTGCCCGCGCCCTGCTCGGCCAGGGCCTGGCCGATGCCCGCGACGTTGCCGTGCCCGAAGATGCCCACGCACCCGGCGATCAGCCGGTGCTCCACGCCGTCGCGCTCGGTCCACTGCTGCGCGAGGAACCGCACCAGCGCCTGCGCCACCGTGAGCCTCGTCGTGTTCCTCATGACGCACCTCCGAGCCGGGGATCGACGGGCTGATCGGCCCACGAGTCGCGGATCCACGCGTGCCTCGGATCGTCGGAGAAGGCCATGGACCGCTTGTCCGCCGGGCCGGCCAGGACGTTCAGGTAGTAGAGGTCGTAGCCGGGCGCGGCCATCGAAGGGCCGTGGTAGCCGTGCGGGACGAGCACCACGTCGCCCGCCGACACCTCGGCCAGCGTCTCGTGGGTGCCGTACACCCGCTGGTAGCCGGGGCCGCCCTCGAAGTAGTAGATCTCCTCGAGCACCGCCTCGTGCTCCGACGGCGTGTCGTGCTTGTGCGGCGGATACGACGACCAGTTGCCGCCCGGCGTGATCACCTCGACCGCCACCAGCTTGTCGCAGTCGAACGCCTCCGGGGAGCAGAAGTTGTTGACCTGCCGGGTCGCCTGCCCCGCGCCCCTGATCTCCACCGGCACGGCGTCCGCCGGGCCATATCTGATCGGGAAGCGGCGGGTGGCCCGGGCGGCCGGGAGCGCGACCCTGCCCCTGCCGGTGATCGTGACCCGGGCGTCGATCGGCAGGTACGCGAAGTCGGTCGGCCCGGAGAACACCGAGAGGCGTCCGGTCAGCGAGAACCTCAGGCCGTCGGCGACGACGTCGCACGCCCCCGACAGCGGCAGGACGAGCATCTCCTCCTCGCCGGTGGACAGCTCCACCGGCCGGTCCGCCAGGTCCACGACCCGCAGCCCGGCGTACGTCCAGCCCGCGGCCTCGGGAGTGATCTCGACGTCCCAGGGGCCGGAGGCGGCCGTGCCGTGGGGAATGTAGGTCATGTGGTCTCCAGCAGGTTGACCGCGGCGTCCACGGCCGCCGCGACGTCGTCGTCCGGTGGATAGAGCAGCGCCCGGCCGGCGACCAGGCCGCGCACGCCCGGCAGGCGCAGGGCCTTGCTCCAGGAGTCCCAGATCTCGTCGGAACCGGGCTCGCCGCCGAGCAGCAGCACGGGCAGCGTCGTGGCCTCCAGGACGCGTTCCATGTCCTCGGTCACCGGGAGCTTGAGCCAGGTGTGGGCGGAGGTCGCCCCCAGCCCCTGGCCCACGCTGATGGCGCGGATCATCGCCTCGGGCGACAGGTCGTGCCGCACCACGCCCCCGACACGATGGGACCAGAACGGCTCGATCATCGCCATCAGCCTGTGCCGCGCGAGCTGGGTGACGGCCTGCCCGCAGCTCGCCAGCGTGGCGGCGGTCGCGTGGTCCTCCAGCCCGATCCGGCAGAGCATCTTTCCGCCGTCGAAGCCCATCGCCGCGAGCGAGTCGGCGTCGTAGGCGGTGAAGCGGTCGTCGAACTCGAACGCCGCGCCCTGGACGCCACCCCGGTTCATCGAGCCGATCACGATCTTGTCGTCGAGGGCGCCGAGCAGCAGCAGGTCCTCCACGATGTCGGGAGTGGCGAGCAGCCCGTCCACGCCGGGCCGGGCCAGGGCGGTCGTCAGCCGGTCGAGCAGGCTGATCCTGCTCTCCATCGCCATCGGGCGCCCGGCCACGCCGAGCGCGCCCCGGGCCGGATGGTCGGCCGCGATGATCAGCAGCCGGCCGCGCCCGCTCAGCAGCGGACGGCGCCTGCGGACCGCGGCCGCCTGGGCCACCCGCTCCGGGTGCCAGGCCCGGTCGTCCAGCAGGCGGCGGTAGTCCTCCTCACGCATGCCCGGCGTCCCCCCCTTCCTGCTCGTCCATGAGGGACGTCCCCCTGGATGACGTTCCCCGGCTCCGGGGGCAGCCCCCGCGCGGAACCCCGTGTCACGACGGTCTCGATCTCGCCGAGGGCCGGCATCGCCGGAGCGCAGGCCAGCCGGCCGGCGACGATCGCGCCCGCGGCGTTGGCGAAGCGCAGCGTCCGCTCCAGGGGCCAGCCCGCGAGCAGCGCGTGGCACAGCGCTCCGCCGAAGGCGTCCCCGGCGCCCAGCCCGTTGACGACCTCGACGTCGACGGGCGGCACCACCGCCGTCTCGCCGGCCGTCATGCCCAGCACCCCGGCCCGATCCCTGTCGTGATGATCGCGAGTTCGAGCCCCGGCGTCGAGCAGGGCCCGGCCGGCCGCCTCGGGATCGCGCAGGCCGGTGGCCACCTCGGCCTCGTCGAGGTTGCCGACCGCGACCGTCACGTGTTCGAGCGCCTCGCGCACGTGCCGCCGGGCCGTACGCGGGTCGGGCCAGAACATCGGCCGGTAGTCGAGGTCGAGCACGGTGTGCGGGGCGCGTCCCCGGGCCTTCAGCGCCGTCAGGTGCGCGCCGCGCGACGGCTCGTCCGACAGGCCCGTCACGGTCGTCCACAGCAGCGCGGTGCCGGTGACGGCGGCCAGGTCGAGCTCGTCGGGGAGGATCTCCAGGTCGGGCGCCTTCGGCCAGCGGTAGAAGAACAGCGGGAAGTCCTCGGGCGGCCGGATCTCGCAGAACGTCACGGGGGTCGGCAGGCCGGGCACCGCGGTGACGTAGCGGTCGTCCACGCCGTACTCGCGCAGCGCGTCGTGCACGAACCGCCCGAACGGGTCGGCGCCGGTGCGGGTGATCACGGCGGCGCGGCGGCCCAGGCGGGCGGCGGCCACGGCCACGTTGGTCGGGCTGCCGCCCAGGTATTTGCCGAAGGTCGTCACCTGCCGCAGGGAGACCCCGACCTCCAGTGGGTAGAGGTCGACCCCGACCCGCCCCATGGTCAGCACCTCCGGCGCGGCCGCCGCGGTGTCTGCCTCAGTGCCGGTCACGCGTCCTCCGGGGAGGCCAGGCCCGTGAGGTAGGCCAGGCTCGCGCGCACGTTCTCCACGGGATCGGCGTCGGCCGACGTGAGGATCACGTCCTGCTCCATGACATACCAGCCGGTGTACCCGGCGGCCGTCAGACCGGAGACGATGCCCGCCACGTCCACGTCGCCGCGGCCGAGCGGCCGGTACATCCCGGCCCGCACCGCGTCGGTGTAGGTGAGCTCGCCCGCCCTGACCCGCCCGGCGAGGCCGGCGTCGACGTCCTTGAGGTGCGCGTGGGCGATCCGTTCGGGGGCCTTCCTGACGACGTCCAGCGGGTCGGCCCCGCCGGCCAGCATGTGCCCGGTGTCCAGGCAGAGGGAGACGGCCGCGCCCTCCAGGACCCGCTCCACCTCCTCGCCGGTCTCGACCATGGTGCCCACGTGGGGGTGCAGGGTGACCAGGTGGGAGATCTCCCGGTCGATCCGGTCGAGGTTGGACAGGAGCGTCCGCCAGCCCTCGTCGTCCAGGGCGGGCGTCCGTCGTAGCCGTCCACCCCGGTCGCGGCGGCCAGCACGACCACCGCGTCCGCCTCCAAGGCGGCCACCGTGTCCCGCAGGGCGGGCAGTGGGTCGTGCGCCGGGTCGTGCAGGACGACCGGGACGAAGCCGCCGATCGCGCGCAGGCCGTAGCCGTCGAGCAGGGCGGCGCGGCGGTCCGGCTCCGGCGGCAGGAATCCGTCGGGGCCCAGCTCGGTGGCGGTCAGCCCGAGTGCGGCCATCTCGGCCAGCACGCGCTTCGGGGCGAGCTGGTGGCCCCAGCCGGGCACCTCGCAGACCCCCCAGGAGATGGGGGCGGCGGCGATCCTCACTTGGTCACCTCCACCACGCGGACGGGACGGTCGGTCCGGCGGGACAGGTCCGCCGCCTCGGCCACGTACAGCGCGGCCAGGGCGTCGCGGACCGTGCAGGGGCTCTCCCGCTCGCCCCGCGCCGCCTCCAGGAAGGCGGTCATCTCCGCGACGTACGCCTCCTCGAACCTGGCCTGGAAGTCCGGCCAGGGGTCGCCGTCCGGCGCGAAGCCCTCGGCCGAGCGCAGCGGGGTGCGCCCGCCGAGCCCCGCCGCCCAGGCGCCGCGGGTGCCGGCCAGCTCCATCCGCACGTCGTAGCCCGCGCCGTTGTAACGCGAGCCCTGCAGGGTGGCCAGCGTGCCGTCGTCCATCGTCAGGATCGCGGCGCTGGTGTCCACGTCGCCCGCCTCGGCGAAGTACTGCTCGCCGCGGTTGGCGCCGGTCGCGTAGACCGTGTCCACCTCGCGCCCGGTGACCCAGCGCAGGATGTCGAAGTCGTGGATGTGGCAGTCGCGGAAGATGCCGCCGGACAACGGGATGTAGCCGGCGGGCGGAGGCGCGGGATCGGCGGTCATCAGGTGGACGCGGTGCAGCACACCCAGATCGCCGGAGCGCAGCGCGTCGCGGGCGGCCAGGTAGCCCGCGTCGAAGCGGCGCTGGAAGCCGATGTGCACGACGGCGCCGGTGCGCTCGACGGTCTCGGCGACCCGCAGCGTCTCCTCCACCGTGGGCGCCGCCGGCTTCTCGCAGAACGCCGGGACGCCCAGCTCACAGGCGTGTTCGAGCGCCTCCGCGTGGGTGGACGTCGGGGTCGCGATCACCACCGCGTCCGCCTCGAAGGGGTCGCCGACCGTCGCGGAGAAGCGTGCCGCCACCTCCTCCGCCCGGCTGCGGTCCACGTCGGAGACCACCAGCTCGTCCGCGAGACCGGCAAGGGTGGCGGCATGGAACACGCCTATGCGGCCAAGGCCCAGCAAACCCACACGCATGTGTCAGCTCCTCGTCCAGGGGCCTCCAGTTCTAGATGAGCGGAAGGTAAAGGTCAAGAGTTTGTCCTGACATTCGGATGAACTATCATCCCGATGAGAAAAGCGTGACTCAGCGCTCGACGAGGGTGACCTCGAGGGAATAGTGCGAGGCCCGGTACACGTGCGAGCCGTGCTCGACCGCCCGGCCCTGGTCGTCGTAGGTCGTGCGGACCATCGTGAGCAGCGGGCAGCCGCGCCGCTCCTCCAGCAACCGGGCCTCCGCCGGAGTGGCGGCGCGGGCGCCGATGCGCTGGTGCGCCACCCGCATCCGGATGCCGGTCTGGCGGAGCATCTCGTAGAGCCCGCGCTCCATCAGCGACTCGGCCGTCAGCGGGGCCAGCCCGACCGGCAGCCAGTTGTGCAGCAGGGCGAGCGGCTCTCCCATGGCGAACCTGATCCGCTCCAGCCGCAGCACCTCCGTGCCCGGTTCGACGCCGAGGGCCGCGGCGACCTCCTCCTCGGCCGGTACGGTGTCCAGGGACAGCACCCGGGTCTCCGGCTCCTGCCCGGCCCTGCGGAGGTCGTCGTACAGGCTGGTGAGCTCGACCGCGCGCTTCACCTGGCCGTGCACGACCTGGGTGCCGACGCGCGTTTGCGGACGACCAGGCCCTTGTCCACGAGGAACTGGATCGCCTGGCGGATGGTGGGGCGGGAGAGGCCGAGTTGCTCGGCGAGCTGGATCTCGTTGTCCAGCCGGGAGCCGGGGGGCAGCTTGCCGGCCTGGATGGCCTCCGTGATCCGCTCGGCCACCTGGAAGTAGAGGGGCACGGGGCTCGACCTGTCGAGGTCGATGTCCAATCTGGTGACTGTCACGACTCGACGGTAGCTGACATCAGAATGTCTTGACCAATGCCGCCGTGGCCCGATTAACGAGAGATGTCCAGTTCGCAACTGCGGTCATTATGTCTTGACAAACTATTCACGTGACGTTCATCGTGGAGCACACCGCGGCGCCGGATCGGGGCTCTGGGCGGCGCCCGACGACCCCCGAGAGGCAAGAGGAGTGACGCCACCTTGAGGCGTACCCGGAAGATCGTTCCCCTGGCACTGCTCGCGCTCGCCGTCGCCGCCTGCGCGCCCTCCACTGGCCCGGACGCGCCGTCCTCCGCGACGAGCGCAGAGCAGCCGCTGCCCGGCCCCTCGATCGACGCGTCCCTCGACCTGGACGCGCTGGTCGCCGCCGCGAAGAAGGAGGGCGGCCTGCTCGTCTACGACTCCAGCGGCGACATCGAAGAGGTGGCCAAGGCCTTCACCGCCAAGTACGGCATCCCCATGGAGGGGGTGAAGTCCGACACCCCGCAGACCGCCGAGAAGATGACGAGGGAGCACGCGGCCGGCAACGTCACCATCGACGCGGCCATGTACGAGGACGGCGGGGTGCTGGTCGGCCAGCTCATCCCGCAGGGCGTCGCCCGGACGTGGGTGCCCGCCGACCTGAAGGACCAGATCCCGGCCGAGAACCGGAACCCGCTGCTCGCGCTGTCGAAGGCCACGGTCTTCGCGTACAACACCAAGCTCTCGCCCGGCGGATGCCCGATCAAGAACGTGTGGGACCTGACCGAGCCGGAATGGGCGGGCAAGCTCGTCATGCAGGACCCGCTCGGCAAGCCCACCGTGCTGTCGTTCTTCACCCAGCTCGACGCGCACGGCAACCAGGCACTGGAGCAGGCATACCAGGCGAAGTACGGCAAGCCGCTGCAGACCCAGGAGAAGAGCGCGGCCTACGAGTGGGTCAAGCGGATCTCGGCCAACAAGCCCGTGCTGACCGGCTCCGACGAGGACATCTCGGCGGCGGTGGGCGCGCCGAACGCCACCGACAAGAAGATCGGCTTCATGTCGATCTCGAAGTTCCGCAACAACGAGGACAAGGGATACGCGCAGGCGACCTGCGAGGGGATGGCACCGTTCGTGGGCTTCAGCTACCCCAAGTACGTCGCGATCGCCGCCAAGAGCAAGCACCCCAACGCGGCCAAGCTGTACGTCCACTTCATCATGACCGAGGAGGGCGTGAAGCACGAGATCGGCGAGGGCGGCGTCTCCGGCAACAGCACGGTGAAGCCGCTGGTCACCCCGGCCGGCCTGAGCGACTGGAAGGGCCAGCTCTTCCACACCGACCCCGCGGGGCTGCTCGGCGACCTGCGCAACCGGCAGACGGTCTCGGACTTCTGGCGCGTCAACCACGGCTGACCCGGTGAACGGAACGGCCCCCGGGAACCCCCGGGGGCCTTCTGATGCGTCCGCTCTGTCCGCGTCAGTCGCGCGGGTCCCAGCCGTCGGTGTCCACGTCGAGGCCGAGCTTGTCCGCGATGTCGTCCCACTTCGTGAACTTGAAGTTCGTGATCTCCCGGTCGGGCTCGGCGGGGGTGTTCTCCCCGTCGTGCGCGACGAACAGGCCCTCGTCGAAGTCGCCCAGCGGGACGTTCAGCACGGTCGAGCCGTCGCTGTGCTCGACGCCGTCGCGGCCGTTCTTCTCGCCCACGCGGAACTGGCCGAGGTAGGCGTTGGACCCCTCCCTGCGGTAGACGGCGAAGGTGCTGTCGCCCTGGCTGGAGGCCAGCAGGTAGCCCTTGCCGTCCTCGCGGTAGTAGATCGTCAGGCCCTCGGCGTCCGCCGCCAGGTGCTTGCCGCCGTAACCGGGGTCGGCGCCCGGCGTGCACTCGTCGGCCTCGGCGTCGTACGTGCCGGGCACGCCGAACTCCTTGGTCTTGTCCACCAGCACCGGCGTGCCGGTGAGGTCGGCCCGGATCCGCCAGATGCCGACGTCCTCCTGGGCGGCGTAGAGCACGTCCTTCTCCTGGTCCACGACCATGCCCTCGACCTGCGGCTGCACTCCGGGCTCGTCGCACGGGGCCCAGGTCTGGCCGTTGGGCAGGGCGAACGACGCGGGCAGGTCGAGCGTCCTGACGAGCTGGTAGCCGACCTTCCCGCCCGGCTTGGGCAGCAGCTTCACCAGCCCCACCGAGGTCCGGTGCCGCCGGCTGACCAGCGCGTACGTCCCGGTGGAGTCCGTCCAGGTGGCCAGGCCGTACGCCGTCTCCTTGTCGTTGACCTGCTCCTGTGTGGAGTTGAAGACGAACGGCGCGGCCGGGTCGGTCACGTCCGTGAGCCGGCCGTGGGAGATGGCGTAGATCCTGAGCTGGTCGCGGCCCCGGTCGGAGACCACCGCGAGGTCCCTGCCGTCGAAACCGTAGGCCACGTCGACGTTGTTGAACCTGCCGACCTCGTCGTCGGGGCCCGGCGCGGCGGGCGCGGGCAGGTGCTGGACCTCCCGCCCGTCGAGGTCGTAGACGAAGAGCCCGGCCTGCTTGGCGGTGCCGATCACCACGCTGTCGTCCGAGTCGTGGGGGTCCACCCAGATGGCGGGGTCGTCGCCGTTGGCGTTGCCGCCGGCCTCGTCGTCGTACAGGGCGGGGGTCTCCACCTGCGGGTACACGGTGGCGACTCCGCTGCTCGACGCGGGGACCGCCGCCCCGCCTATCAGGGAGATCGTCAGGGTGGCAAGGAACAGCCCGGACAGGGGACGCATCGCGCCTCCTCGGTTGGGGGATGATGTCGCCTCGACCGTAATGACCAATTAACACCAATGCAATAGGTCATCCTTATGTCATGACATATTCACCAGAACTTCGGTTGCGCGTCCTGGACCCTCGATGGCACAGTCGCACACCGGAGGGGAAGGAGCGCGGACGTGGGACTGTTCACCGAGGCCATGGGGCAGGTGGCCGCGGGCGTGGCGGTGGTGACGGTCAAGGACGACCGCGACGACCTGGGCACGACGGTCGCGACCCTGATGTCGGTGTCGCTCGACCCGCCGCTCGTGCTGATCAGCCTCGACTCGGCCGGATACCTCGCCGAGGTGCTACTGCGCAGGGACCGGTGGGCCGCGAGCGTCCTCGCGGACGGCCAGCAGACGGTCGCCTCCAGGTTCGCCACGGCCGGACGGCCGGGCGCCCGGCTCCTGCTGGCCGGGGTCGCCCATCATCGCGGCGCGCACAGCGAGGCGCTGGTCGTGGAGCGCGGGGTGGCGGCGATCGAGGCCGAGACGACGCAGGTCGTCCCGGCCGGCGATCACACGCTGTTCATCGGGGAGGTCCTCGGCGTCGACTACGTCGACGCGTCGAAGGCCCCGCTCGTACGGCTGCGCTCCCGCTACCGTCCGGTCATCTGATCGTCCACCAGCCCGGCAGCACGAGCGGGCCGTACGCGGGGAGGCCGAGCTGCCCGGCCATCCGCGCCAGCGGCCCCCACGCCTCCAGGCGCACCCGGGCGAGCGCGGCCGACTTGTCCTCGCTGGACTCCGGCGGGCGCAGCCGCTCCAGCGGGTGCATGCGGGGATAGGTCCGTACGGGGGCGTCGCCGGCCAGCCCGGCCCGGCGGCGGGCCAGGGCGAGGGCGTCCTCCAGGCCGCCGAGCTCGTCGGCGAGACCGGCCGCCCTGGCGTCTGCGCCGGTCCACACGCGGCCCCTGGCCAGCTCGTGCGCCCGCTCCTTGGTGAGGCCGCGGCCCTGTGCCACCTTCCCCACGAAGTCGTCGTAGATGCGGTCGAGCCAGGCGTTCACCCGCTCCCACTGGGCGTCGGAGAACGCGGTGGACGGCGAGAACATCCCGGCGTTGGCGCCCTCGGCGACCGACTCGGTCACCACGCCGAGCTTGCCGAGCAGCTCGCCGACGACGGGCTTGCCGCCGAACACGCCGATCGAGCCGGTCAGCGTGCCCGGCTGGGCCACGATCACGTCGGCGGCCATCGACACGAAGTAGCCGCCCGAGGCCGCCAGGTCGCCCATCGACACGATGACCGGCTTGCCCGCCCGGCGCGCCAGCACGACCTCCCGCCAGATCGCGTCGGAGGCGACGTACGACCCGCCGGGGCTGTCCACGCGGAACACGATGGCCTTGACCTTCTCGTCCCGCCGGGCCGAGCGCAGGGCGGCGCAGATGGTGTCGGAGCCCATCGCGCCCCCGCCGCCCAGCGGGGAACGGCCGCTGCGCCCGAGGCGGATCATGCCGTTGCCGTGCACCAGGGCGACCGTGTCCGCTCCGGGGCGGGGGAGCCTGTCGGCCAGCGCGCTCTTGGCGTACCGCGACACGTAGAGCAGGTGCGCGCCGTCCTCGACGGTCTCCGCGTAGACCTCGTCGCGATACTTCAGCCCGTCGACGAGCCCGGCCTCGACGGCCTCCGACCCGATGAACGGGCCCTGGTCGATCAGCTCGCGCACCCGCTCCGGGGCGAGGCCGCGGGCCTCGGCGATGCCGGCGACGATCTGCTCGGTGACCGACTCGGCGATGCGCCCGGCCGACTCGCGGTGGGCGTCGGTCATGTGGTTCTGGGTGAAGGTGTTGGCGGCGGTCTTGTACTCGTGCCGCTGGCCGATCTGATACTCCACCCCGGCCTTGGCGAGCGCGTCGCGCAGGAACCGCTGCTCCAGCGCCACCCCGGTCAGGCCCACGTCGCCGGAGGGCTGGAGGTAGACCCGTTCGAAGGCGCTGGCCAGGTAGTAGGGGACGGTGCCGGCGCCGAACTCGCCGAACGTCTCGGCGAACGCGACGGTCCGCTTGCCCGCGGCGCGCAGCTTGACCACGGCCGTGCGCAGCTCCTGCACCATGCCGAGGCCGAGGGGGTTGCCGCCGATCTTGACGATCAGCGCGGTGACACGAGGGTCCTTGCGGGCGCGGCGCAGGCCCGACAGCACCTCGGTGAGGCGCGTCTTGCGCATGGACAGCAGGGCGGTGACGGGGTCGGCGGGCGGGCCTTCCGACAGCCCCTCGGTCAGGTCCAGTTCCAGCACGAGCGGCGCGGTGCGGCGCTGCCGCAGCTTGCCGACCGTTTCTACGATCGTCCTCGTCGCGTCCATAAATGCCACCATAAGCGAAGGTTTCGCCAGGATGGCCGGATGATCAGGGCCCCCGTGCGAGACGCACGGGGGCCCTGGCCGGCGCGAAGCGGTTACTTCAGGCCGTTGGACGGCGTCACTTGAGTCCGTTGGACATCGCAGTGATCAGCTCACCGTTGGAGGTGTCGCCGCTGAACTCCCAGAAGAAGGCCCCGCCGAGACCCTGGTTCTTGGCGTAGGTCATCTTGCCGCCGATCGTGGCGGGGGTGTCGTAGCTCCACCAGTTCGAGCCGCACTTGGCGTAGGCGGTGCCGGCGACCGTGCCGGTGGCCGGGCAGCTGGTCTTGAGGACCTTGTAGTCCTCGATGCCCGCCTCGTACGTGCCGGGCGCGGCGCCGGTGGCGGTGCCGCCGGGGGCGTCCTGGGTGACGCCGGTCCAGCCGCGGCCGTAGAAGCCGATGCCGAGCAGGATCTTGTTCGACGGCACGCCCAGGCTCTTCAGCTTCTGCACCGCGTTGTCGGTGTAGAAGCCCGCCACCGGGATGCCGGAGTAGGACGTGAGCGGCGAGTGCGGAGCCGTCGGGCCCTTGGCGTCCCAGGCGCCGAAGAAGTCGTAGGTCATGACGTTGTACCAGTCGACGTACTGCGCCGCGCCGCCGTAGTCGGCGAGGTCCATCTTGCCGCCGGAGTTGCCGTCGGCGGTGATCGCCGCGGTGATCAGGTAGTCCTTGCCGAACTTGGCGCGCAGCGCGGCCATCAGGTTCTTGAACGCCGCCGGGCCGCTGCTGTCACAGCTGAGGCCGCAGGCGTTCGGGTACTCCCAGTCGATGTCGATGCCGTCGAACACGTCCGCCCAGCGCGGGTCCTCGACCAGGTTGTAGCAGGAGTTCGCGAACGCGGTGGGGTTGGCCGCCGCCTGCCCGAAGCCGCCCGACCAGGTCCAGCCGCCGAAGGAGTAGAGGATCTTGATGTTCGGGTACATCGCCTTGAGCTTGCGCAGCTGGTTGAACGCGCCGCGCAACGCGTTGGGGTTGTCCCAGGTGTCCGCCTTGCCGTCCACACTGTTGGCCGTCGTGTAGGCCATGTCGTAGTCGGCGTAGGAGTCGCCGATCGCGCACTGGCCGTTGGTCACGTTGCCGAAGGCGTAGTTGATGTGGGTGAGCTTGGCGGCCGAGCCGCTGCTCACGATGTTCTTCACGAAGTACTGCCGGCCGTAGACGCCCCAGTCGGTGAAGTAGCCCATCACCTTCTTGCCGCCGGGCGGCGGGGGCGAGCTCGGGCTCGCCGAGGGCGACGGCGACGCGGACGGCGACGCGGACGGCGAGGCCGAGGGCGAGGCCGAGGGCGAGGCGGACGGGCTGGGGCTCGGGCTCTTGCTCGGGCTGGCCGAGGGGGAGGCGGTCGGCCCGCCGGTGCAGGGCGCGCCGTTCAGGGTGCAGTTCAGCGGGGTCGAGCCGCCGGGCGCGCCGACGAAGCCGAAGCTCGCCGAGGCGCCCGCCGCGAGGCCGCCGCTCCAGGAGGGGTTCTTGAACGTGTAGTGGTTGCCGCTCTTGGTCATGGTGGCGTCCCAGGCCGAGCTGATCGTCGCGCCCGAGGGCATGTCGATCTCGACGGTCCAGCTCGGCAGGGCGTCCGACCCGGCCTTCACGGTGAACTTGCCCTGGAAGCCGGAGCCCCAGTCGGAGTCGACGGCGTACGTGGCGGTGGCGGGGGTGGCGGCGGTGGCGGTCCCGAGCGCGATCGGCGCGAGTAACGCGGCGCCCGCGATCACGGACCCCAGGAGGATCTTTCGCAACGGAGCTCCTGCTCTTGGGGGGTAAAGGACAGGAAAGTTTCCTATTAGTTAGGAGAGTAAGCACAGACTGCGAAGGGGTCAACGCCCTCGCACCCCTCTAAGCGTCGTTTAAGCCTCCGCTAAGGTCGCCGGCGCCGGCCCGGGCGACAGGAGAGTCTCCACTCCGGGGCGGGCGCGGCGGGCACCGGCTCTCGTACCATGGGTCGGTGTACGGCTTCGCCCGCTCCGTGTGGTCCGAGCCCCGTCCCCCCGATGCACCCGTACGGGTGTGGCGGGACTGGGCGCTCGTCGGGATGCTCGTGCCGCTCGCGGTGCTCGAAGGGGTGCTGCGGCCGGACCTTCCCTGGCGGCTCTTCGAGGTGGCCGTCACCGTCGGGCTTGCGCCCACCCTGCTGTGGCGGCGGACCCGGCCGCTGGCGATGCTCGCGATCTGCTTCGTCGCCACGGGCGTGATCCCGATCCTCGTGACCGGCACGACCCTCGACATGTACACGCTGGTATACATGCTGGTCCTGCCGTACGCGTTGTTCCGGTGGGGATCGGGCCGGGAGATCGTGACCGGCCTGGGAATCATGCTCGCCGCCGCCGGTCTCTCCGTGCTCGTCAAACACGCCGCCCCCACCGACGTGGTCGGGCCGTTCGCCGTCATGCTCGCCACCACCAGCCTGGGCGGCGTGTTCCGCTATCGGGCCGGGGCGAGGATGCGCGAGCTGGACCAGGTCAAGCTGATGATGCGCGAGCAACTCGCCCGCGACCTGCACGACACGGTCGCGCACCACGTCTCCGCGATGGCCATCCGCGCACAGGCCGGGCTCGCCACGGCGGCGTCGCGGCCGGACGCCGCGACCGAGGCCCTCCGCGTGATCGAGGCCGAGGCGGCACGGGCCCTCGACGAGATGCGCGGCATCGTCCGCGTCCTGCGCCGGGACCGGCCGGCGGAGCTGACCCCCGGCCGGCGCATCGCCGAGATCGAACGGCTCGCGAGCCGGGGCGGCTCCCACCACCCGGCGGTCGAGGTGGAGATATCGGGCGACCTGGACGGCCTGTCGCCGTCGGTCGAGTCCGCGGTCTACCGCATCGCCCAGGAGGCGGTGACCAACGCCGTACGGCACGCGCGCCGCGCCACCCGGGTCGAGGTGCGCGTCGCCGCCGACGAGACGGCGGTGCGCCTGTGCGTGCGCGACGACGGCGGCGGGGGCTCCGCGCGCCCGGCCGCGTCGCCGGGATACGGGATCATCGGCATGAGCGAGCGGGCGAACCTGCTCGGCGGCACCTGCGTGGCCGGCCCCGACCGCGATCGGGGGTGGACGGTGACCGCGGTGCTTCCCCGGGCCGGCGTCGCGTCATGACCGTCCGGGTGCTGATCGCCGACGACCAGGAGATCGTCCGCACCGGGCTCTCGATGATCCTCGACGCCCAGCCGGACATCGAGGTCGTTGGCACGGCCGCCGACGGGCGGCGGGCCGTCGAGCTCGCGCGGCGGCTGCGCCCCGACGTGTGCCTGTTCGACATCCGCATGCCCGGGACCGACGGCATCGAGGCGACCCGGTCCCTCGCCGGTCCGGACGTCGCCGACCCCCTCGCCGTCGTCGTGATCACCACGTTCGACCTCGACGAGTACGTCTACGCCGCGCTGAGAGCGGGGGCCCGGGGTTTCCTGTTGAAGAACGCCGGCGCCGACATGCTCGCGCAGGCCGTGCACGCCGCCGCCGGCGGCGACGCGCTCATCGCCCCGAGCGTCACCGCGCGGCTGCTCGGGACCTTCGCCCGCACCGGTCCCGCCCCGTCACCCGCGCAGCCCATCGAGGCGCTCACCTACCGGGAGGAGCAGATCCTCGCCGCCGTGGCGCGCGGCCGGACCAACGGTGAGATCTCCGCCGAGCTGCACATCTCGCTCAGCACGGTCAAGACCCACGTCGCCAGCCTGATGGCCAAGCTCGGCGCCCGCAACCGCGTGGAGATCGCCATCTGGGCCTACGAGACCGGCCGCGTCGGGAGCTGACCGGGGTCCCGGCCCCCGCGCCTTCGGCCGATCGGCGCGCCGCCGGGGCGGTGGGCGTTCAGCGCGGGACCGCCCAGTCCGGCACCCACGTCCCGGCCGCGTCGTGGCCGGCCGCCGTGGCGGCGAGGTGGGCGCGGAGGGTGGCCAGCGCGGGGTGGGGGTTGTCGCGGTGCCACAGGAGCGAGTGCGGATAGACCGGCATGGGGTCGGTCACCGGGATGCGGCGCAGGCCGTGGCCGGCGGGCCAGACGACGCGGGTCTGACCGCCCATGAAGGTGGCCAGGGCCGGGGTGTCGGCGATGGTGTCGAGGAGCGCGTCGGAGCCGAAGTTGGGACCGGTCGCCTCGATGGTGAGGCCGAACTCGGCGACGAGGTCGTCGTAGTAGGCGGCCCACTCGGTGCCGGGGACGAGGCCGGGCATCCAGATCCGGTGCCCGGCGAGCTGGGCGACGGTCACCGACCGGGCGCCCGCCAGCGCGTGGGCGGGACCGGTGAGGAGCTGGAGCGGCTCGTCGAGCACCCGCACGGACGCGATGTCCTCGGGAAGGGGCCGGCCGGGCATGCCGACCGCGCGGAAGGACGCGTCGATCGCGCCGGATCGGACGGCGGCGACGGCCCTCTCGATGTCGAACAGCATCACCACGTCGAGGTCGATCTCGGGGTGCGCGCGGTGGAAGCCGCGCATCAGGCCCGAGGCCGCGCCGCGCGAGTTGAGTACGTCGACGCGCAGTGGACGGCGGCCGGCGCGTACGGACGCGACGGCCCGGTCGGCGGCGCGCAGCAGCTCCCGGGCGTGCGGCAGGAACGCCTGCCCGTCGATGGTGAGCTCGGCGCCGCGCGGCGTGCGGGTGAACAGCCGCACGCCGAGGTTGCGCTCCAGCGCGGCGATGCGCTTGGAGACGGCCTGCTGGGTGACCGCCAGCTCGGCGGCGGCCTCCTGGAACTGCCCCGCGTCGACGGCGGCGACGAAGGTCCGGACGGTGTCGAGGTCCATGCGGGACACCCTAGGGACACAACCGCCGGTTGTGGCCGGGTGGCCCAGTGGTTGTTTGATCTCGGGGCATGGCGCTCGCTTTGATGCTTCCCATCGCGGATCGGTTGTGCGGGTGAGTGACGGGGGCGTCGGACATGGGGAACGGGCACCGGCTGGGACGGCGGTTCGGATGGCTCTGGGCAGCGTACGGGACCAGCGCGCTCGGCACATGGCTCGCCTTCGGCGCGTTCCCGCTGATCGCGGTCCAGGTGCTGCACGCCGGGCCGGTGGAGGTCGCGGCGTTGTCCGCCGTGGGGGCCGCGGTGGGCGCGGCCGTGGCGGTGCCGCTGGGCCCGTGGGTGGAGTTCCGCCGCAAGCGGCCGGTGCTGATCGGGATGGACCTGGTGCGGTTCGCGGCGCTGCTGACGATCCCCGCCGCGTTCGCGCTCGGCGTGCTCTCCTTCGTCCAGCTCCTGCTGGTCTCGGTCGTCGTCGCGGCGGCCGACATCACCTTCCGCGCCGCCTCCGGCGCGTACCTGAAGACGCTGCTGCCGGCCGAGGACCTGCTCGTGGCCAACGCCCGATTCGAGTCCACGTCCTGGACGACCACGATCATCGGACCGCCGCTCGGCGGTGCCGCGATCGGGCTCCTCGGTCCGGTGGCGACGGTGGTGGCCGACGCGGTCAGCTACCTGCTCTCGGCCCTGGGCATCCGCGCGACGGGCGGCCAGGAGCCGCGGCCCGAGCGCCGCGAGGCCGCACGCACGCGGGCGGGGGACCTGCTCGACGGCTGGCGGTACATCCTCGCCGACCCGACGCTGCGCCCGCTGTTCTTCAACACCGCCGTGTTCAACGGCCTGCTGATGGCCGCCGACGCGTTGCTGGCCGTCCTGATGCTCGGCCGGCTCGGGTTCGCGCCGTGGCAGTACGGCCTCGCCTTCGCCGCGCCCGCGATCGGCGGGCTGCTCGGTTCGCGGCTGGCCCGGCCGCTCGTCACCCGGTTCGGGCAGCACCGGGTCCTGGTCGTGACCGGGGTGCTGCGCGCGCTCTGGCCCGTCGGCCTGGCCTTCCTGGGGCCGGGCACCGGAGGGCTGCTGCTGGTGATGGGCGTCGAACTCGGACTCATCTTCTGCTGCGGGATCTTCAACCCCGTCTGCGCCACCTACCGCCTCGAGCGCACCGCCACCGATCGGGTCGCCCGCACGCTGTCCGCCTGGTCGGTGACGACCAAGGCCTCGACCGCGCTCCTGACGGCCGCATGGGGAGTGCTGGGCGGTCTGATCGGCCCGCGTACGGCCATCGGCCTGGCCGGCGTGCTCCTGCTGGCGACCCCGCTGCTGCTTCCCCGGCGCGCCGCGGCGCCCCTCGACCAGCCCGAGGCGGCACCGAGCCGGGCCTGACGGGCCGCCACGGCCGTCACCGCGATCTCATTCACCCAGCGCTGCCGGCACGGGTGGCCGGCGCCGTCGCCGAGGTCACGCGTCTTCCGGCAGCGGTTCGCCGGTCTCCAGCAGCGACTTCAGGCTCGCCACCACGTTCGGCCAGCCGTGGCTGACCATCTCGGCCAGGCTCGATCCGGGCTCGAAGCCGTCGTGCACGACGGTGAGCTTCACGACCTGCGCGGCGGCCTCCTCGATCGTGAAGGTGACCTTCGAGCGGGCCTCGCCGGACAGCCGGGCGAGCATCTCCTCGTCCCAGCCGAAGCGCTTGGCGAGCTCCGGGGTGATGGCGTGCCAGGTGTAGGAGAGCCGGCTGTAGGGTTCGGCCTCCAGCACGACCTGCTCCGGGTCGCTGATCAGCACGCCGTGGTTGTCCCAGGTCATCGGCGAGCCGACGGACCAGTCCGTGGTGAACTCCGTGGCCCAGTAGCGGCGGGTGAAGGCGGGCTCGGTCAGCGCCTGCCAGAGCTTCTGCGGGGTGGTGCGGATGTAGGTGGTGTAGACGAAGGTCGGCGCGTCCATCGGGGTCTCCTCCAGGGCGAGTTTCAGGTCCGCCAGGGCTTCGACCCTGGCCCGATCGTAGCGGCTGATCCACCGGTGGGCGATCTCTTGTACGGGCGCGGCGTTGAGGTAGTGCAGCTTCTCCCGGCCCCGCCGCACGGTGGCGACGAGCCCGGCCTCCTCCAACACCGCGAGGTGCTTGCTGACGGACTGCCTGGCCATGTCGAGTCCGGCGCACAGCTCGCGCAGCGTCTGCCCGTTGCGGGCGTTGAGCGAGTCGAGCAGCGCGCGCCGGCTCGGATCGGCCAGCGCCTTGAACACCTCGTCCATGCCCGCCCTCGTACCCGGGTCGCCTGTCGATATGCAACCTAACGGCTGCCTTTAATTTAGGCAGCCGGATGGCTGCCTGTCAACGCGCACGGCTACGATGCGCTTCGCCCCTCGGGACAGAGCGGGGAGTTCGGAGGGCCTTGCGGACGGCCCACTCGGCGACGACGAGGTTGATCACCCATCCGGCGCCCATCAGCAGCGCCCGGGGGAGCGGGCCGGGCTCGCCGGCCAGCGCCATCCAGGGGCCGACGGTCAGGATCTGGGTGCCCGCGCCCATGCCGATCGCGTAGCCCCGCGTCATCCAGGCGCGGTGACGGGCGACGTCCCGGCGCCGGATCGCCGCGAAGCCGAGGACGAGGGACACGATCATGAGAGTGCCGAACACCAGCCGCAGGCCCACAAGGAGGGCGCTGTCGTTGGGCAGGTGGGGATAGAACAACGTCATCCACAGACCCGTGAGCGCGCTGACGAGCCCGGACGGAACCACGAGCCGCCCGGCGGCGCGGTGCCAGGCGGGCATGCGGCGGCGCAATCCGTGGGCGAACTGGAGGGCCCCCAGGACGCTGAAGAGCGTGACGGCGATGATGTGCGCGACGACGGGCGCGGGCACCGCGAAATACCGGACGCTGTCGTGCGTGACCGGCCCGCCGCCGGCCAACTGGCCCAGCCGGGTGGCGCCGGCGATCACGGGGACGGCACTGAGCGCGATCAGCGCGGCGGGCACGAGCCACCGGGGTGCGAGCGTGGGCGCTTTCGTCGATTCGGTCATGCGCCCATCGTGGTCCGCGAGAGGGCGGCGGTTCATCGGCACAACGGCCGGATCGGCACCGCCCGATCGGCTGTCGATCGGGCGTACTTTCGGCCGATACGCCCTGCGTCCGGCGCTTCTTACGCTGGCACTCCCCACCGCCGAGGCGACGAGGAGAATGCGATGAAGGCGTACGTCTTGGGCTCGTACGGTCCGCCCGGCGTCCTGGAGCTCACCGACGTCGGCACGCCGGTGCCCGGCCCCGGCGAGGTGCTGGTCCGGGTGCGCGCCACCTCCGTCCAGCCGTACGACTGGCACCACATGAGAGGCGAGCCGTACGTCGCGCGCCTGATGGGCGGCACGCTCGCCGCGCGGGCCGCGAATCCGCATCCTGGGCGCCGACGTGGCCGGACAGGTCGAGGCGGTCGGCGCCGGCGTCACCGCCTTCCGCCCGGGCGACGAGGTGTTCGCGCTGCTCACGCAGGGCGGCTTCGCCGAGTACGTGTGCGTACGGGAGAGCGCGCTGGCCCGGAAGCCGGAGAACCTGTCGTTCGAGCAGGCGGCCGCGGTGCCGATGGCGGCCGTCACCGCACTGATGGCGCTCGACCAGGGAGGGGTCCAGGCGGGGCACGACGTCCTCGTGAACGGCGCCTCGGGCGGCGTGGGGACCTTCGCCGTGCAACTCGCCAAGGCGTTCGGCGCCGAGGTCACCGGTGTGTGCAGCGGCCGGAACGCGGACCTGGTGCGGTCGATCGGCGCGGACGAGGTCGTCGACTACACGAAGGAGGACTTCACCCGGCGCGGGCGGCGCCACGACCTGGTGCTCGACATCGCGGGCACCCGCTCGCTGCGGGCCTGCGCGCGGGTGCTGAAGCCCCGGGGGACCCACGTCGTCGTCGGCGGGCCGGCCGGGCGGTGGCTGCAGCCCGTCGGCCACATCATCGCGACGCTCGCGGTGTCGCCGTTCGTGTCCCAGCGCGTGGCCGTGACCCGGGTGACCGACGGCGGCAACATCCGGGGCGACCTGATGCGGCTGACCGAGCTCATCGAGGACGGCAAGGTCACCCCGGTGGTCCACCGCGGCTACTCGTTCGGCGAGATCCCGGCGGCCATCGGATACGTGGAAGAGGGGCACGCCTCCGGAAAGGTCGTCATCACGGTCTGACCGGCCCTCCGGGGCCTGCTTCGGCCGCCACGCTCAGCCGATCGGCCAGGTCGCGCAGGACCGGGATCAGCTCGGGCGGGTCCAGCACCCGGAACGGGAATCCCTTGGCCGCGACGTGCAGGGCCAGCGTCTCCAGTGAGTCGGAGCCCGTGTGGAACAGGCAGGCGTCGGCGCCGTGCGCCTCCAGTCGGCCGGCGTGGGGGAGGAGCGCCGGGCCACCGCCTCGATCGGGGCCTCGAACAGGATCCGGGCCCGGTAGCGGTAGGGCGCCGACGAGATCGCCTGGGAGATGTACGCCGCCACGTCACCGGAGGGAGGCGTGCGCGGGGTGAACCGGGCGCCGGGCGGGTCCACAGGTCCCTGGATCCGGTCGGCCCGGAAGGTCCGCCAGTCGTCGCGGTCCACGTCCCACGCCAGCAGATACCACCGGCGGTGCGTGTGAGCCAGCCGGTGGGGCTCGACGGTACGGACCGACAGGCCGTCCCCACCCGGGTACCGCAGCCGCAGCCGCCGGTGGTCCCGGCAGGCCGCCGCGAGCGCGGTCAGCAGGCCCGGGTCGACCGTCTCGGTGACCGGCACCGGCCCGGTCAGCGGCACGGCCGCCGCTCGGAACGCGGTCACCCGGTGCCTGAGACGGGCCGGGAGCATCTGCTCGAGCTTGGCCAGCGCCCGCACCGAGCTCTCCTCAAGCCCGGCCACGCTGCCGGTCGCCGCCGTGTGCAGCCCGATCGCGACCGCCACCGCCTCCTCGTCGTCGAGCAGCAGCGGCGGCAGCGCCGTGCCGACGCCGAGCCGGTAACCGCCCGCGACTCCCGGGGTCGCGTCCACCGGATAACCGAGGTCGCGCAACCGGTCGATGTCGCGCCGCACCGTACGCAGGCCCACGCCGAGTCGTCCGGCCAGGTCGGCGCCCCGCCAGTCGCCGCGCGACTGGAGCAGCGACAGCAGCCGGAGCAGTCGTGCCGAGGTTTCCAGCATGGCCGCAATTGTGCCTGCCATTGGTGACCGAAGCTGACACCGATCGTTCCTACGGTGATCGCATGACGAACACCGAGATCCGTCCGTTCCGCATCGAGATCCCCCCAGGCCGACGTCGACGACCTGCGCGACCGGCTGGCCCGCACCCGCTGGGCCCCCGAGCTGCCGGGAACCGGCTGGGAGCGCGGCGTGCCGACCGGCTACCTGCGCGACCTGGCGGTGTACTGGGCGGAGAAGTACGACTGGCGGGCGCACGAGGCGGCGATCAACGCCCATCAGCAGTTCACGACCACGATCGACGGCGTCGACCTGCACTTCCTGCACGTCCGCTCGGCCGTGGCGGACGCCACGCCGCTGATGCTGCTGCACGGCTGGCCCGGTTCGATCGTGGAGTTCCTCGACGTGATCGGCCCGCTCACCGACCCCGTGGCGCACGGTGGCGACGCCGCCGACGCCTTCCACGTGGTGATCCCGTCGCTTCCCGGGTACGGCTTGTCCGGCCCGCTCCCCGCTGCCGGCTGGACCGACGGACGTGCCGCCGCGGCGCTGGCGGAGCTGATGGACCGGCTCGGCTACGACCGGTACGGCGTGCAGGGCGGCGACGTGAGCGCCTTCATCGCCCCGCTGATCGGCCGGACGGCGCCCGACCGGGTCATCGGGGTCCACCTCAACGCGCTGGTCACCTTCCCGACGGGGGACCCGGCCGACATGGCCGCGCTCACCGAGGCCGAACGGGAGCGGCTGGGACGGATGAAGGACTGGCAGGACCGGTCGAGCGCGTACATGCAGATCCAGGGCACCCGGCCGCAGACGATCGCGCATGCCCTGCACGACTCCCCGGCCGGCCAGCTCGCCTGGATCGTGGAGAAGTTCCAGGAGTGGACCGACCCGGCCGCCGATCTGCCAGAAGACGCCGTGGACCGCGACCGGATCCTCACCGACGTCAGCCTCTACTGGTACACCGGCACCGCGGGCTCGGCCGCGCACACCTACTTCGAGCGGTTCAACGATCCATCAATGTGGGCGCCGCGCGAGCGATCGAGCGTGCCGACGGCCGTGGCGGTCTTCCCCACGGACTTCGCCATCCGCAAGTTCGCCGACGCGACGCACACCATCGTGCGCTGGACCGAGTTCGACCGGGGCGGCCACTTCCCCGCCCTGGAGACGCCCGGCCTGCTCGTGGAGGACCTGCGGGAGTTCTTCCGAGGGCGCGCCTGACCTGCTCCGCCTGAATCCCGGGGTAGACCCCGGGATTCGGGCGGGGCTCAGGACTCGGCGACCAGGCCCTCGGGCTCGGCCTGCGCCGCCTCCGGCTCCTCGGCCCGCTCCTCCATCTCCGGGCTCACGGCCGTCGGGCTCTCCACCGGCCGCAGCCACACGACGCCGAGCGGCGGCACGCGCAGCCGGGTCGAGCAGGGCAGCCCGTGCCGCGGCTCCTCGACCGACTCGACCGCGCCCATGTTGCCGACGCCGCTCCCGGCGTACTCGTACGCGTCGGTGTTGAGGATCTCCTCCCACCGCCCGGGGGTGGGCAGGCCGAGGTGGTAGTCCTCGTGCGGGGCGCCGGAGAAGTTGGCGACGCAGGCCAGCACCGAGCCGTCCGCGCCGTACCGCAGGAACGACAGCACGTTGCCCGAGGCGTCGTCGGCGTCGATCCAGCGGAAGCCCTCGTGGGTGTTGTCACGCGAGTACAGCGCGGGCGACTCCCGGTAGACGCGGTTGAGGTCCTTCACCAGGCGGCGTACGCCCTGGTGGAAGTCGAAGTCCAGCACCCACCAGTCGAGGCCGTTCGCCTCCGACCACTCGGCCCCCTGGCCGAACTCGCCGCCCATGAACAGCAACTGCTTGCCGGGATGGGCCCACATGAAGCCGTACAGCGCGCGCAGGTTGGCGAAGCGCTGCCACTCGTCGCCCGGCATCTTGCCCAGCAGCGACCCCTTCAGGTGGACGACCTCGTCGTGCGACAGCGGCAGTACGAAGTTCTCCGAGAAGGCGTACATCAGGGAGAACGTCATCTGGTGGTGGTGATACTGCCGGTAGATCGGCTCGCGGGACATGTAGCTGAGCGAGTCGTGCATCCAGCCCATGTTCCACTTGAAGCCGAAGCCGAGCCCGCCGAGGTGGACGGGCCGCGACACGCCGGGCCAGGCGGTCGACTCCTCCGCGATCGTCACGATCCCCGGCTCCTCGCGGTAGACGACGGAGTTCATCTCCTTGAGGAACTCGATCGCGTCGAGGTTCTCCCTGCCGCCGTACACGTTGGGCGTCCACTCGCCCTCGCGGCGCGAGTAGTCGAGGTAGAGCATCGAGGCCACCGCGTCCACCCGCAGGCCGTCGACGTGGAACTCCTTCAGCCAGTAGAGCGCGTTGGCCACCAGGAAGTTGCGCACCTCGTTGCGGCCGAAGTCGAAGACGTACGTGCCCCAGTCGGGGTGGGTGCCGCGGGCGGGGTCGGCGTGCTCGTAGAGCGGCGTGCCGTCGAAGCGGGCCAGCGCCCACTCGTCCATGGGGAAGTGCGCGGGCACCCAGTCGACGATCACGCCGATGCCGGCCCGGTGCAGCTCGTCGACGAGGTGGCGGAAGTCGTCGGGGGAGCCGAACCGCGAGGTCGGGGCGTAGTAGGAGGTCACCTGGTAGCCCCACGAGCCACCGAACGGATGCTCGGCGACCGGCAGGAACTCCACGTGTGTGAACCCCATGTCCTTGACGTACGCGACCAGCTCGCGGGCGAGGTCGCGGTAGGACAGGCCGGGCCGCCAGGAGCCCAGGTGCACCTCGTAGGTGCTCATCGGCTCGGCGAGGGCGTCGTGCGACGGCCGGGCGGCCATCCACTCCTCGTCGCGCCACTCGTACGTGGACCTCTCGACGATGCTGGCGGTCGCCGGGGGCACCTCGGTGCGGCGGGCCATCGGGTCGGCCTTCTCCCGCCAGATCCCGTCGAGGCCGAGGATCTGGAACTTGTACCGCGTGCCCTCGCCGACCTCCGGGAGGAACAGCTCCCACACGCCCGACCGGCCGAGCGAGCGCATGGGGTGGGCGGCCCCGTTCCAGTGGTTGAAGTCGCCGATCACCCGCACGCCCTGCGCGTTCGGCGCCCACACCGAGAAGGCCGTCCCGTCCACGTCCTCGTGGCGCATCACCCGCGCCCCGAGCACCTCCCACAGCCGCTCGTGCCGGCCCTCACCGATCAGGTGGAGGTCCAGCTCGCCCAGCGTCGGCCAGTGCCGGTACGGATCGTCCGTCTCGTACGGCGGGGCGTCGGGATAGGTGATGCGCAGGCGATAGTCGGGGATCTTGTCGACGCCGGGCAACGTCACCTCGAACACCCCGAACGCGACGTGGCCCATCTCGTGTGCCGACCCGTCGGCCAGCACCTCGACTTCTCCGCGAAGGGGCGCAGGGCCCTGATCGTGACGCCGTCGGGCCCGGGATGGGCCCCCAATATGGAGTGGGGGTCGTGGTGCGCGCCCCCCGCCAGCCGGTCCAAGTCCATGTCGCCCAACCTGCCCTAGATATATCCCTCCGAACACCCTGATCTTGTCAGCGAAAGGCCGCGAGCGGGATGGGCAGCCACGAGGGGCGGTTGCGCGCCTCGTAGACGACCTCGTACACCGCCTTGCTCAGTTCGAGCGCGCGCAGCAGCACCGCGTCGTCACCGCGGATGCGCCCGCCGCCTTCGGAGTAGCCGGCCAGGAAGGCGGCCCGGTTGCGCTCCGACCACTCCCTGGCCCGGCTCTCCAGCCCGTCGGCATTCGGGTGCCCGGCCAGCAGGTGCCGTGCGGCGTATTCGAACGAGCGCAGCATGCCCGCCACGTCGCGCAGCGGCGAGTCGAGCGCCCGCCGCTCGGCCAGCGGCTGGCCCGGCTCGCCCTCGAAGTCGAGCACGACCCAGTCGGTCATGGTGCGCATGACCTGGCCGAGGTGGTAGTCGCCGTGCACCCGCTGCACCGGGATCTCGTGGCCGACGTCGGACAGCCGGTCGAACGCCTCGGCGGCCACGGCGGCGTGCTCGCCGAGACGCGGCACCTCGGCCACCGCCTTGTCCAGCCGGCGGCGGAACCGCTCGGTCATCCGCTTGATCTCGGGCGCTCGATCGTCCCCGTGGGGAAGGCCCGCGCGAGTTCGCGGTGCACCTGCGCGGTGGCCAGCCCGAGCCGCTGCGCTTCGGCGGCGAAGTCGCCTCCGGCGTCCTCCGCGGGCATGCCCTCGGGGCACGCGTAGAGGTCGCGCACGCTGGTCAGCGCCATCGACCAGCCCTCGTTGGCGTTCTGCAGGTACTCCTGCATGATCGCCAAGGTGGTCGGCTCGCCCTGGAGCTCGGTCTCGATCCAGCCGTACGGCCTGGCCACGTGGGCCGAGCCCGCGTCCGCGAGCGCCGTGATGATCTCCAGCTCGGGGTTCACCCCCGGGTTGAGCTGGCGGAACAGCTTGAATATGTACTTGTCGCCGTACACCAGCGAGGTGTTCGACTGCTCGGCGGTCAGCACGAGGCTGCGTAGCGAGGTGTCGATCTCCGCCCCGTGCGCGGGGTGGAAGCCGAGGCCGTCGAACCGGCGGTCGGCGGCCATCCCCTCCAGCAGGTGCCCGGTCAGGGCGGAGTCGTGCAGCGCGTCGTAGACGTTCACCTCGCGGCCGTCGCGGCGGCACGTGCCGACGAGCACGTGCCCGAGCCGGTCGGGCAGGTGCTCGCGCAGCCCGACCGGGATCTGGTAGCGCGTGCGGCGCTCCCCCTGCCGCACGCACACGATCAGGTGGAGCAGCGCGGGGTCGCCGGCGGCGATCTCGATCTCGGATTCGATGGACAGGTCGTCGATGGCGCGCCCCTTGCCGGCGAACCACCGTTGTCCGGTGATCCAGCCGGCCAGGAGTCCCTGAAGTGAAGTCGTCACTCCTCCTTCGTGCCGGCCGTCCTGTGCGTGACGGGCAGTGTGAACCAATAGAACCCATGCCCAGGGAGCGTCAAAAGATACGGAAGCTCACCGATCGGAGGAAAAGGAACTCCGCCCATGCACTCGACCGGCGTGGATCCCTCGAACCTGCGCAGGTCGAGCTCGACCGGCTGGGGGAAGCGCGACAGGTTGTTGACGCACAGGACCCGGTCGTCGCCCAGCTCGCGCACGAACGCGAGCACGCTCGGGTTGGACGAGTTCAGCTCGGTGAACTCGCCGAGGCCGAACACCGGGTGACGCTTGCGGATCTCGATCATCCGCTTGGTGAAGTGGAGCAGTGAGCTGGCGCTCTTCTGCTGCGCCTCGACGTTGATCGCCTGGTAGCCGTAGATCGGGTCCATGATCACCGGCAGGTAGAGGCGGCCGGGGTCGCAGTTCGAGAAGCCCGCGTTGCGGTCGGGCGTCCACTGCATCGGCGTGCGGACGCCGTCCCGGTCGCCGAGCCAGATGTTGTCGCCCATGCCGATCTCGTCGCCGTAGTACATGACCGGCGAGCCGGGCAGGCTGAGCAGCAGCGCGGTGAACAGCTCGATCTGGTTGCGGTCGTTGTCCAGCAGTGTCGCCAGCCGGCGGCGGATGCCGACGTTGGCCCGCATGCGGGGATCCTTGGCGTACTCGGAGTACATGTAGTCGCGCTCTTCGTCGGTGACCATCTCGAGCGTGAGCTCGTCGTGGTTGCGCAGGAAGATGCCCCACTGGCAGTTCTCGGGGATCTTCGGCGTCTGGGCCATGATCTCCGAGATCGGGTAGCGCGACTCCCGCCGCACCGCCATGAAGATGCGGGGCATCAGCGGGAAGTGGAAGGCCATGTGGCACTCGTCGCCGCCGGTGACCGGGTCGCCGAAGTACTCCACCACGTCGGCCGGCCACTGGTTGGCCTCGGCCAGCAGCACCCGGTCGGGGTAGAGGCGGTCCACCTCGGCCCGCACCCGCTTCAGGTACGCATGGGTCGCCGGCAGGTTCTCGCAGTTGGTGTCCTCCTGCTCGAACAGGTAGGGGATCGCGTCGAGCCGGAACCCGTCGATGCCGAGGTCGAGCCAGAAGCGGATGACCTCCAGCATCGCGTCCTGCACCGCCGGGTTCTCGAAGTTGAGGTCCGGCTGGTGGTGGAAGAACCGGTGCCAGTAGTACTGCCCCCGGACCGGGTCGTACGTCCAGTTGGACGCCTCGGTGTCGATGAAGATGATCCGGGCGTCCTTGTACCTCTCGTCCGTGTCGCTCCACACGTAGAAGTCGCCGTACGGGCCCTCGGGGTCGTGCCGGGACGCCTGGAACCACGGGTGCTGGTCGCTGGTGTGGTTCATGACCAGGTCGGCGATGACGCGGATGCCCCGTTTGTGCGCCTCGTCGACCAGCTTGATGAAGTCTCCCAGGTCACCGAAGTCCGGAAGGATCTTCATGTAGTCCGAGATGTCGTACCCGCCGTCCTTGAGGGGGGACTCGTACAGCGGGAGCAGCCAGAGGCAGTCGATGCCGAGCCACTGGAGATAGTCCAGCTTCTCGATGAGGCCGCGGATGTCGCCGGTGCCGTCGCCGTTCGAGTCGGCGAAGCCCCGGATAAGCACCTCGTAGAAGACAGCCCGCTTGTACCAGCGCCGATCCCGTGGCTCCTCCTCCGTGAAGGTGTTCGGGACGGGCTGTGTGTGACTGGGCTGCGAGTGACTGGGCTGAGGTGTCGTCGAGCTCACCTTTTGACTCCCCGGATGTGCCGAGCTGCGCTCACGGGCGGTGCGCTGACCCGTGGCGGAGCGTGAGAATGTGTGCGGGATGGACGTGCGGGTCGAGGCGCACGTAGTTCGCCTGCCCCCAGCGGTACGACTCGCCCGACAGTTGGTCGTCCACGACGAACTCGGCATGCCAGTCGAGACCGAGGGCGGGCATGTCGAGCCAGACCGTCGCCTCGTGTGTGTTGTGTGGATCCAGATTGACGACGGCCAGCACGAGATCGCCTAGTCCGTGCCGTCGTGAGGCCGTGTCATAGGCGCCGGGCAGCCGCTTGGAGAAGCAGATCACGTCCGGCTGGTCGACGTTGTGAAACCGTAGGTTACGCAATTCCTGGAGCGCCGGGTGTGCTCTTCTCAACAAATTGAGCTGGGTAATGAACGGGCCAAGGCTGCGGCCCTCACGCTCCGCCTCCGCCCAGTCACGCGGCCTGTACTGGTACTTCTCGCTGTCGAGGTACTCCTCGCTGCCCGGGCGGACCGGGACGTTCTCGGCCAGTTCGTACCCGGAGTAGACCCCCCAGGTGGGCGCCATCAGCGCCGCGAGGACCGCCCGGATCTTGAACGCCGGCACGCCTCCGTGCTGGAGGTACTCGTGCAGGATGTCGGGCGTGTTGACGAACAGGTTCGGCCGCAGGTAGTGCGAGGTCTCGTGGGACAGCTCCCGCAGGTACTCCTCCACCTCGGGCTTGGAGTTGCGCCAGGTGAAGTACGTGTACGACTGGTGGAACCCGATCTTCGCGAGGGTCCGCAGCATGGCCGGGCGGGTGAACGCCTCGGCGAGGAACAGCACGTCGGGGTCGGTCGTGTTGATGTCGGACAGCAGCCGCTCCCAGAACCGGACCGGCTTGGTGTGCGGGTTGTCCACCCGGAAGATCCGCACGCCGTGGTCCATCCAGTGCCGGACCACCCGCTTGATCTCCGCGTAGATCCCCTCGGGGTCCTTGTCGAAGTTCAGCGGGTAGATGTCCTGGTATTTCTTCGGCGGGTTCTCGGCGTACGCGATCGAGCCGTCGGCCCGGATGTTGAACCACTCGGGGTGCTCCTTCACCCAGGGGTGGTCGGGGGAGCACTGGAGCGCGAGGTCGAGCGCGACCTCCATGCCCAGTTCGCGGGTCTTGGCGACGAACGCGTCGAAGTCCTCGATCGTGCCCAGATCGGGATGGATGGCGTCGTGCCCGCCCTCCTGTGAGCCGATGGCCCAGGGCGACCCGGGGTCGTACTGGTCGGGGGTCAGGGTGTTGTTGCGGCCCTTGCGGAACTGCGTCCCGATCGGGTGGATCGGCGGCAGGTAGACCACGTCGAAGCCCATCTGGGCGATCGCCGGGAGCCGCTTGGCCGCCGTCCTGAACGTCCCCGACTTGGGCGCGACGCCCTCCTGCCCCACCACGGCTCCCTCGGAGCGGGGGAAGAACTCGTACCACGAGCCGAACAGCGCCCGCCGCCGGTCCACCCGTACGCGGTTGCGGCCGGACCGGGTGAGCAGGTCGCGCAGCGGGTGCGCGGCGATCAGCGCGGCCGTCTCGGGCATCTGGGTCGCCGCGAAGCGCGCCCTGGGGTCCACCGCCTCGTCCCGCAGGCGGGCCGCGAGGGCCAGCAGCGCGGCCCGGTGCCCGCAGGTGCCGCCCGCCTCCGCCGCCGCGCAGTCCGCCGCCCGCACGCCCTTGGCCGCCCGCTCGAACAGCCGGGCGCCCTCCTCGCACATGAGGTCGGCGTCCATGTTCCTGGGGATCTTGATGCCCGCGTCGTGCATCCACGTGGCGATCGGATCACTCCAGGCCTCGACCCGGAACTGCCACAGGCCCTCGGTGGGCAGCGTCACCTCCACGCTCCACCGGTCGGTGCCGGGCGCGACCTCGCGCATGGGCAGCATCCGGCCCGGCGTGCCGCTGGGGTCGATCAGCACCACTCCGGCGGCGACCGCGTCGTGTCCTTCGCGGAACACCGTCGCGCTGATCTCGAAGGTCTCTCCCGCGGCGGCCTTGGCGGGCCACTGGCCGCAGTCGACGACGGGCTGGATGTCCTGGATGGGAATGCGTCCGATCATCGTCACTTCGTATTCGGGGGGCGGCACACCGGGTGCCGCCGGGGGCTTGCGGGGCGGGAACAGCTGTGGTCGGGCGGGCAGCACGGGAGACAGGATCCGCTGGCCGCGGTCCTTCCTCGTCCATACAGGGGTTGCCCTAATAGTCCACTCTTACCCCTGTCGGACGAAAGACCGCTCGCCGTGTTTGGGATGGCGTCCCCGGGAGATCGATCATTGCGTGCCCGCCACTGTCGTCGGGCGCGCACATCACCAGGTCAAGGGTACTTTGGTGAGGTTTGAACCGGTTTGATGGTGGTGAGAGCGTTCGAGAACTGGCATCGCAGTACGACAAGTTTGATTCGGTCGCGCGTCGTGGCGCTGAGTAACTAGGGTCTGGCCCCGTGAGAGCTATCCGCAGGTTCACTGTCCGAACCGTTCTTCCCTCACAGCTCGCACCTCTGGGCGAGTTGGTCCAAAATCTCCGATGGTCGTGGCACCCCGAGACCATGGACCTGTTCGCCGAGGTGGATCCGGAGGTCTGGGAGCGTGTCGATCACGACCCCGTCGCGCTGCTCGGCGCGGTCGAGGCCGACAGGCTGCGCGAGCTCGCCCAGGACCGGCGCTTCCTGCGCCGCCTGGCCGACGCCGCCGACGACCTGCGCGAGTACATCACCGCCCCCAGGTGGTACCAGTCGCTGGAGGGCGCGCCGAAGGCGATCGGCTACTTCTCGCCCGAGTACGGCATCTCCGCCGCCCTGCCGCAGTACTCCGGCGGCCTCGGCATCCTCGCCGGCGACCACCTGAAGGCCGCCAGCGACCTCGGCGTGCCGATCCTCGGCGTCGGCCTGCTCTACCGGCACGGCTACTTCACCCAGTCGCTGTCCGCCGAGGGCTGGCAGCTCGAGCACTACCCCTCCCTCGACCCCGGCGGCCTGCCGCTCACGCTCCTCAAGGAGGAGGACGGCGCGCCGGCCCGCATCAAGATCGGCCTGCCGGAGGGGCGCATCCTGCACGCCCAGATCTGGGTGGCCCAGGTCGGCCGGGTGCCGCTCCTCCTGCTCGACTCCGACGTCGCCGAGAACGACACGGTCGCCAGGGACGTGACCGACCGCCTGTACGGCGGGGGCGGCGACCACCGCCTGATGCAGGAACTGCTGCTCGGCATCGGCGGCGTGCGGGCCATCCGGGCCTACTGCCGGATCACCGGCCACCCGGAGCCCGAGGTGTTCCACACCAACGAGGGCCACGCCGGCTTCCTCGGCCTGGAGCGCATCCGCGAGCTCACCGAGGCCCGGCTGTCGTTCGAGGAGGCCCTGGAGGCCGTACGCGCCGGGACGGTCTTCACCACCCACACGCCGGTCCCCGCCGGCATCGACCGGTTCCCCGCCGAGATGATCGCCCGGCAGTTCGGCGGGTCCAACGCCTGGCCGACCGTGTCGGTGGACCGCATCCTGGAGCTCGGCGCCGAGCCGGACGGCCCCGACGCCGACAAGTCGGTCTTCAACATGGCCGTCATGGGCATGCGGCTGGCCCAGCGGGTCAACGGCGTGTCCGAGCTGCACGGCCACGTCAGCCGGGAGATGTTCCAGGGCCTGTGGCCGGGCTTCGACGTGGACGAGGTGCCGATCGGCTCGATCACCAACGGCGTCCACGCCCCGACGTGGGTCGGCCGGGAGATGATGGAGCTCGCCGGCAGGGAGCTGCCCTCGCTGATCGACAAGGCGCAGGGCTGGGAGGGCGTGCACAAGCTCTCCGACGCCGACATCTGGGGCATCCGCGCCAAGCTGCGCGCCCGCCTGGTCGAGGAGGCGCGCCGGCGGCTGCGCAAGTCGTGGCGGCAGCGCGGCGCCAGCGAGGCCGAGCTGGGCTGGGTGGACGAGGCGCTCGACCCGGACGTGCTGACGATCGGCTTCGCCCGGCGGGTGCCTTCCTACAAGCGCCTGACCCTCATGCTCTGCCAGCCCGACCGGCTCCGCAGGCTGCTGCTCGATCCGGACAAGCCGGTGCAGATCGTCATCGCCGGCAAGGCGCACCCGGCCGACGAGGGCGGCAAGAAGCTCATCCAGCAGATCGTCCGCTTCGCCGACTCCGAGGACGTGCGGCACCGCATCGTCTTCCTGCCCGACTACGACATGGCGCTCGGCCAGCTCATGGTGACGGGCTCCGACGTCTGGATGAACAACCCGCTGCGCCCGCTGGAGGCGTGCGGCACGTCCGGCATGAAGGCGGCGCTCAACGGCGGCCTCAACCTGTCCATCCGCGACGGGTGGTGGGACGAGTGGTACGACGGCAACAACGGCTGGGCGATCCCCAGCGCCGACGGCGTGGACGACCCCGAGCGCCGCGACGAGCTGGAGGCCACGGCGCTGTACGACCTCATCGAGCGCGAGGTCGCCGACCGCTTCTACGACCGGGCCGCCGACGGCCTGCCGCGGCGCTGGCTGGAGATGGTCAAGCACACGCTGAGCTCGCTCGGGCCGAAGGTGCTCGCCGGGCGCATGCTGCACGACTACGTCACCGACCTGTACACCCCGGCGGCGGCCTCCGCCCGGTCGCTCGCGGCCGACGGCCACGCCAACGCCCGGCTGTTCGCGGCCTGGAAGCTGCGCGTGGCCAAGGCATGGCCGGGCGTACGGGTCGAGCACGTCGAGGCGACCGGCGTGGGGGACACCCCCGAGCTGGGGGCACGGCTGGAGCTGCGGGCCACGATCGCCCTCGGCGAGCTGTCGCCCGAGGACGTCCAGGTCCAGGCCGCCTACGGCCGGGTGGGCGCGCACGACGAACTGCTGTCGCCCGGCTACGTCACGCTGAAGGTCGACTCGGTGGGCGACGACGGCCGGGCCCACTACACCGGCGTCGTGCCGCTGGACCGCACCGGCGCGTTCGGCTACAGCGTGCGCGTGGTCCCGTTCCACCCGCTGATGGCCTCCGCGGCGGAGCTCGGCCTCGTCGCCGTCCCGGAGGAGCCGGTCGGCATGACCAACGGCACCCTGCGCTAGGGGGCGCACGGTCCGGTCCACCCCTCTCGCCCGCTTCCGCGGCAGGTGAGAGGGGTAGACCAGCACCATGGCACAGGCCCTGCGCATCGGGATGGTCGCGCCGCCGTGGTACGACATCCCGCCCCGCGCGTACGGCGGCATCGAGGCGGTGACCGCCGCCCTGGTCCGCGGCCTGCGGGGGCGCGGGCACCAGGTCACCGTCATCGGGGCCGGCCGAGACGTGGATCTGCGGACCTACGACGAGCCGCCCTCGGCACGGATCGGCGAGCCGTTCCCGGAGGTGGTGCACGCGGCCGAGGCGGCCCGCCTCCTGCGGGGACTGGACGTGGACATCGTCCACGACCACTCGCTGGCCGGGCCGCTCACCGCCGCGGGGCGGCTCGTGCCGACGGTCGTCACCTGCCACAACGACGTGAGCGGGGAACTCGGGAGCTACTACCGGAGCCTCGGCGCGGACGTGTCCCTCGTGGCCATCTCCTCGGCCCAGCGCGCCCACGCGCCCGACCTGAACTGGGTGGGGCGGGTGCACAACGCCGTGGACGTCGCGGCGTGGCCGTTCCGGGAGCGCAAGGACGACTGGGTGCTGTGGCTGGGGCGGCTCAGCCCGGACAAGGGCGCGCATCTCGCGATCGAGGCGGCGCGGGCGGCGGGGCGGCGCATTCTCCTGGTCGGCAGGCGAGCCGAGCGGGCGGAGCAGGCCTACTTCCGCGAGTGGGTGGAGCCGCTAATCGGGCCCGGCGTCGAATACCTGGGAGAGGCGGACGGCCCGCTCAAGAACGAACTGTTCTCCCGGGCCCGGTGCCTGGTGCTCCCGCTGCTGTGGGACGAGCCCTTCGGCATGGTCATGATCGAGGCGATGGCCTGCGGCACGCCGGTGGTGGCGCTGCGGCGGGGCGCGGTCCCCGAGATCGTGGCGGACGGGGTGACCGGCTACGTCCGCGACACGCCCGACGAGCTTCCCGCCGCGATCGAGGCGGTCTCCGCCCTCGACCCGCACGCGGTGCGCGACCGCGTGGTCCGGCACTTCGACGTGCCCGTGATGGTCGAGGGTTACGAGCAGGTCTACCACGGCGTCACGGCCGCGACGCCGGCCGCTCCCCGGCGGCCCCTCCAGGTCCGCCGCTGATCTCCCCTCTATCGTGGGGCCATGGGTGAATTCGTCAGGGTGGAGATCTCCGAGCACATCGCCACGATCCGGCTCGACCGGCCGAAGATGAACGCGCTGAACCGGCAGGTCCAGGAGGAGATCGCGGAGGCCGCGCGGCTCGTGGACGCCGATCCGAACACGCACGCGGTCATCGTCTATGGCGGCGAGCGCGTCTTCGCGGCCGGCGCCGACATCAAGGAGATGGCGGTCATGTCCTACGCCGACATGGCCGTGCACTCGCGCACTCTGCAGGAGTGCTTCACCGCCGTCGCGCGGATCGGCAAGCCGGTGATCGCGGCGATCACCGGGTACGCCCTGGGGGGCGGCTGCGAGCTCGCGCTGTGCGCCGACTTCCGGGTGGCCGGAGAGAGCGCGAAGCTCGGCCAGCCGGAGATCACCCTCGGGATCATCCCCGGCGCGGGCGGGACCCAGCGCCTGCCCCGGCTCGTCGGGCCCGCCCGGGCCAAGGACCTGATCTTCACCGGGCGGCACGTGGACGCCGCCGAGGCGCTCGCCATCGGCCTGGTCGACCGGGTGGTGCCCGACGGCGAGGTCTACACGGCGGCGCTCGAACTCGCCGCGACGTTCGCCGAGGGGCCGGTCGCCGCGGTCCGGGCGGCCAAGCTCGCGATCGACCACGGCCTCGAGACCGACCTGGACACCGGCCTGGAGATCGAGCGGCTCCAGTTCTCCGGCCTGTTCGCCACGCAGGACGCCCGGGAGGGCATGACGGCCTTCGCCGAGAAGCGCCGCCCCAAATTCACGGGCCAGTGACATCGCCGCGCCTCCCTGTGTTGATTTGCCGCGCCTTCGGCGCGGCGGCTCGGGGCGCCCAAAGGCCCTGTCTTCCCTCGGTGCGTGCTCGCTCGTTCCTCGCTGCGGGCGCTCCTCAGTCCAGACACGGCCGCGCCCCTCGCGGGTCAGGCCGTGTGGGCGAGGATGACGTCGGCCAGTTCCGCGTGCACCTCGGGCGGCAGGGTGTGGCCCATGCCCTTGACCGTCACCAGCCGGGCGCCGGGGATCTGCTCGGCGATGAGGGCGCCGTGGCCCGGCTTGGCGGGTTCGTGCGTGCCCTCGACGACCAGGGTGGGCGCCTTGATCCGGTGCAGGACGCCCACCGGTTCGAAGTCCGGCTTCGCCGCCGCGGCGAGCCGGTGGTTGGCCGCCGCGTCGAGGTCACGCGCCCGGTCGTACAGGCGTTCCTGCAGCCTGCGCGAGGCGTCCTCGTCGAACGGCAGCCCGGTGCCGTGCAGCACGCGGTCCTCCGCGATCATGCGCTCGATCCGCTCCCGCCGGTCGCGCGGCGGCGGCGCGGCGATCAGCTCGCGGTAGAACGCGACGAACTCCGGCGTGGGCTCGGGCAGGCTGCCCTCGGGCTGCGGCTCGCCCATCAGCGCCCGCATGAGCACCGCGCCCTCACCGCCGCCGAGCGGCGATGAGCCGATGACGGTGAGCGTCCGCACGCGCTCCGGCCGCTCCACCGCGATCAGCTGCCCGAGCAGCCCGCCCGCCGAATGGCCGACCAGATGTGCGCTGTCCAGCCCGTGCGCGTCCATCACCCGCAGCACGTCGTTCTTGATGTCGTCCCATGTGTACGGATCCTTCGAGAAGTCGATGACGTCGGACATCCCGGTGTCGCGGTGGTCGTAGCGGATCACGCGCCGGCCGCCGGCGGCGAGCCGGCCCACGAACTCGTCGGGCCACAGGATCCCCTGCGACATCGAACCCATCACCAGCACGATCGGCGCGTCGGCCGCGGCCCCGAACTCTTCACTCCAGATGTTTGGCATGGGCTAAAGCATGTCGTCCGCGGTCGCCGCCGCCTTCCGTAGAACTACTGGGCCTGCAGAACCACCAGTCGCGCCAGTTCCGTACGTGAGGTGATGCCGAGCTTCGGATAGATCTTGTACAGGTGGTATTCGACCGTGCGCGGGCTGAGGAACAGCCGGGCGGCGATCTCCTTGCTGGTCGCGCCGCCCGCCACCAGGGTGGCGATGCGCAGCTCCTGCGGGGTGAGCGTGTCCAGCGCCGTCCCCCCTACGTCGGGGATCGCCTCGGGAACCGCGGCCGCGTCCGCGCCCGTTCGCATGCTCTCGCCCGCCGCGCGCAGCTCCCCGTGGGCGCGCCGCGCCCACGGCGCGGCTCCCGCCCGATGGAACGTCTCGAACGCCGCGCGCAGGTGCGCCCTGGCCTCACCCGGCCGGTGCGTACGGCGCAGCCGCTCGCCCAGCAGCAGCCCCGTCCTGGCCGCCTCGAACGGGTTGGCGTGCAGCCGCGACGCCTCCAGGAGCGCCTCGACCGCCTGGTCGTCCGGCAGGACCAGGCCGCGGCACCGGGCGAGCAGTGCCCGGGACTCGGCCGTCCCCGCGTGGGCCGACCAGCGTTCGTACGCCTCCAGCGCCCTGCGCGCGGCGTCCGGGTCGCCGGCGCCCCACGGCGGCCTCGATCCGGTCGGCGTGGTCCGCCAGACCACCGCCGGATGCCCGGCGCCCGGCCCCGCCGAGGCGATCGCGGTGAACCGGTCGTGCGCCGCGGCGAACCGGCCCAGGCACAGGTCGAGCATGGCCAGGGCGTACGCCGCGACCCCGGCGCGCAGCCCCACCCGGTGCGGCACGGCGATGGCCAGCGCCTCCCTGGCGTACTGAGCGCAGACCTCCTCCTCGCCGCGCAGGGCCGCCACGGCCGCGAGGTTGGCCAGATGCGCGGCCACGGTGTTGGCGTATCCGGCCTCGCGAGCCAGCTCCAGCGCCTCCTCGGAGACGGCCCGGCTCTCCGCGAGGCGCCCGGCCAGCCGTTCCGCGGTGGCGACGAACTCCAGCACCACGGGCAGCTGGCCCGTCATCCCGGAAACCCTGGCCACCCGCCCGGCCCGCTCGGCCAGCTCGGCGGACAGGTCCACCTCGCCCAGTTGGCTGGCCGCCGCAGCCGCCCACAGGAACTCGGCCGCCTCGCGCAGCTCGCCCGTGCGGCCGAGGGCCCGCCTGAGCAGGTCGTGCCCGCTGCCGTCGGCGAGCGCCGCGCCGATGCCGGCGACCACGTCGCGCAGGAACCCCTCGGGGAAGGCGGCCGCCCGCCGCCCGATCTCGATGATGGCCTCCGTGTCGCCGACGTACGCCGCCGCCTCCGAGGCGTCGGCCAGCATCTCCAGGGTGTCGCCGGACGCGAGGATCCGTACGGCCTCGGCTGCGTCGCCCGAGTTCAGCTCGAACCGCCCACGTAGCTGGGCGATCTCCATGTGCAGCGCGGCGTCCGCCCCCGCGAACTCGCAGGCCTCGGCCAGCAGGGACTCCGCCTGGCCGGGGCGCCCCCCGAGCCAGGCGGCCACGGCGGCGTCCTTGAGCCGCCGGGCGCGCACGAGCGGTTCCGGGGTGAGCTCGGCGGCCCTGGTGAGGGCGGTGGCGGCGGCGCCGTATCCGCCCCGGTCCCGGTCCAGCTCCGCGGCCCGCGCGAGCGCGGCGGCGACCGATTCGTCCTGTCCGAGCGCGGCCCCGGCCAAGTGCCAGGCTCGCCGGTCCCCGTCGGACAGCTCGGCCAGCACCGCGTGGGCTTCGCGGCGTTGGGCGGGGGAGCCCGCCTCGTACACGGCGGACCGGATCAGCGGATGGCGGAACCGCACGTGCGTCCCGGCCACGCCCGCGAGCCCGGCGGACTCGAGCTCGGGCAGCGCCGCTTCACCCGCGCCCAGCCGGTCGGCGGCCCGCAGCACCAGGCCGAGATCGCTCTCGACCGCCGCCAGCAGGGCCGTCAGCCGTGCCCCTTCGGACAGCGCGGCCACCCGGTCGCCGAAGAGCCGGTTCCCGCCCGGCAGGGGGTCGGGCAGCGGTTCCCGGCCGGCCCGCTGGGCGGGGGTGAGCAGCCGGGCCGACTCGCGCAGCGCCAGTGGATTGCCCCCGGTCAGTGTCACGAGGTCTCGCCTGACCGGCGCCGCGAGCGTGAAGCCGGCGTCGAGCAGTTCCGCGGCGGCCGGTTCGGCCAGCCCGGCGATCTCCAGCGAGGGCAGGCCCTTCACCGGCATGTCGCCGCGTACGGCCAGCGGCATCGCGATCGGCTCCGTGCCGAGCCGCCTGGCGGCGAACAGCAGGGCGTCGGCCGAAGGCCGGTCCACCCATTGGAAATCGTCGACCACGCAGATCAGGCCGTCCGGCGCGGCGGCCTCGGCCAGCAGCGACAGCACTCCTGCCGCCAGCAGGAACCGATCGCCGGAACCGGCCGGGGCCAGCCCGAGCGCGCCGCACACGGCCTCGGCCTGCGGTTCCGGCAGCGCGTCGAGCAGCCCGGTCACCGGCAGCAGCAACTGGTGCAGGGCGGCGAACGCCAGATCGGCCTCCGCCTCGACCCCGGTGGTCCGCAGCACCCGCATGGGCCCACCCCGGGAGGCCGCCAGGTCGAGCAGCGCCGTCTTGCCGGCACCGGCCTCACCGCGCAGCACCAGCGCGCCCCCGGAGCCTTTCCCGGCCCGATCGATCAGGTCGTCGATTGCGGCCATTTCCGCCGATCTGCCGTAAAGCACAACCGCAGACTGTATTGCGTGATTAGGTCGCGTCCGACGTCCCCGTCCCGGGAGAGGGACGGAGGGCCGTTTCTCAGCGACCTTTGAGCAACTCTGTACTTTGCGTCAAGAATCGCTCGAAAATGCCGCTATCGTGGCGGCTCATGATGCGGTTGCGAGTGCTGGGCCTGTCACGGCTGCGCCGGGCGCTGCTGTCCCGGCTCGACTCTCGATACGTCACCAAGCCCGACCATCGGCAGGATCTGAAGGACGCCCTCTGGGAGGTCCAGATGCTCCGCCGGGAGATCGTGGCGCTGCGTGGCGAGGTCGACCGGCTGCGGCGGGCGACCGTGACGCCCGTCAAGGCGGCGCCGGAGCCCCGGGTGACGGCGGACCCGAAGGCGGCCGAGGCGCACCGGCTGGCGACCGAGACCGCGGAGGCGGTGGACACGCTGCTGCAGAACGAGATGCGCATCTGGCAGGCGATCGACGATCTGTCGGCGCGGGTGGGCGCTCCCGGACGGGCGGGGTGACCGGTCGTGCGGGTGCGGTGGACGCGTGACGCGGACGTCTGGCGGCTGGTCTTCCTGCTCGACGCGGAGGACGAGACCACGGGGGCCTGCACCGACGGCCACCCCATCGAGTTGCGTACCAACTCCTGCCACATCCGGACCGGGGACGCCGGTGCGTCCCCGCATCCCGACCTGCTCGCCGTCGCCGCGTGGACCGTCGTCGCGCCGTGGGTCAGGCGGCGGGTGACGTTCGACCGGCCGATCTCCGCCGGGCTCGCCGAGGCGCGTGCGTACGGGGTGGGGAGTGGACGCCGGGCCGGTCGGGGCGGACGCCAGGAGCGGCACCCGTCTGGCCGTCTCCTACAGCGGGGGCGCGGACTCGATGGCCGTGGCCGCGATGTTCCCCGACGCGCCGTTCGTGCACTTCCAGCGGGTGAGCCACCCCCGGGTGCCCAACCGGTGGACGCACTACCGATCCGAGGTGCTCGCACAGCTCGTCCACAAGACCGGACGGGAGGTCCACGTCGTCCAGTCGGACCTGGAGTTCGTGCTGAGCCGGCCCCGGCCGGGTTTCCCCGAGCACCACGCGGTGACGGCGGGCGCGCTCCTGCTCGCCGACGACCTCGACCTCGGCGGCGTCGCCTTCGGACACGAGCTGGGGTCGCGCTGGCTGGGCGGCGAGCGCTACACCCACCGCTACAGCCCGGACAACCCCATGTGGGCGGCCGACGGTCCGTGGGGCCGCCTGTTCGCCGCGGCCGGGGTCGCGATGGTCCTCCCCGTCGGCGGCCTGAGCGAGCCCGTGACCATGCGGATGGCCATGGAGTCCGACCTCGCGCATCTGGTCCGCTGGTGCCTGCGGGGGGACATGGACGGCCCCTGCGCGAAGTGCGCGAAGTGCCTGCGCAAGGAGTTGATCCTGGCGGCCGTGGAGCGGCGGCCTCTCGACACGCCGATCACCGCCGCGATGCCCGCCGCACGCAAGTGGCAGGAGCCCCCGCCGTACGGTGGCCAGGAGACCATCGAGTACGGGTGCGCGCACGTCCCGGGCATCGAGGACACCCCCTTCGCCAAGGCGGCGGAGTATCTTCGGGCGACGCCCGAGTCCGTACGGTGGCTGGAGCACTGCTATCCGCCCGCGCTCCGGGAGATCCCCGAGCCCTGGCGCGCCCGGGTCGAGGCGTACGTCGATGAGAACATCGGGCTGATGACGGAGGACGAGGCACGCCGGGTGGAGACGTGGGGGTCACGATGAAGATTTACCTGTCGGTGGACATGGAGGGGGTCACCGGGCTGACCGACCCCGAGGAGATGCACCACGGCGGCCGCGGCTACGAGCGCGGCTGCGAGATGATGACGGGGGACGCCAACGCGGTGATCCAGGGCGCCTTCGACGCGGGAGCCGCGTCCGTGCTGGTGAACGACGCCCACGGGTCCACCAAGAACCTCAGGATCGACCTGCTGGACGAGCGGGCCACCCTGATCAGGGGTCCGGGCAAGCCGCACCGCATGGGGCAGGGCCTCGTCGCCGGCTTGGACGCCGCCTGCTTCGCCGGCTACCACGCCCGGGCCGGTGTGCCGCACGGGGTGCTCAACCACACGTGGATGGGCAAGGAGATCCAGAACGTCTACCTGAACGGCGAGATCTGCGGCGAGACCCGGATCGTGGCGGGCTTCGCGGGTTCGCTGGGCGTGCCGGTCGCGCTCGTCACGGGCGACGAGGCGGTGTGCGAGGAGGCCAGGGAACTGCTCGGCGAGGTCGAGACGGTGGCCGTGAAGAAGGGCATCGACAAGTTCTCCGCCGAGTTGCTGCCCCCGTCTGTCGCGTGGCGGCGCATCCGCGAGGGCGCCGCCCGCGCGCTCGGCAGGCTGTCCGACTTCCGGCCCTACGTGGTCGAGCCGCCGTACACCCTCGGCGTGGAGTGGAACTCCACCGCCATCGCCGCGGCCTGCTCGATCGTGCCCGGCGTACGGCTCGCCGGTCCCCGGCACACCGAGTTCACCACGGACGACTACCACGAGATCATGGCGCTGTTCGGGATCTTCTCGATGATCGGAGGTCAGGTGGCCTGCGGCAGCGGCCGGTACGGCTGACGCCCGGTCTCCTCTCCCATCCGTTCCCCCCAGGTGAAAGAGCAGGCAAGGTGGGCAGTGACAGCGTGACCCGGGAACGTACGGGAGCGCTGACACGGCGCGCCTTCCTGGTGGGCGTCGGCGCGGCCGGAGGCGCCGGAGCGATGTACGCGGCCATGGGCGCCCTCGGGCTCGCACCCGACCACCAGCAGAAGGACTACACGCCGCCCAGCAGGTCCGACTTCGCGCTCAGCGGGAGGGGCGCCGGGTCCGTCGTGATCCTCGGGGCGGGGATCGCGGGCCTGGCCACCGCGTACGAGCTGGGCAAGGCGGGGTACGACTGCACGATCCTGGAGGCCCGGGACCGGGTCGGCGGGCGCAGCCTCACGCTGCGCGGCGGCGACCGGCTGCCCGAGTTGTCCGGTGCGACGCAGGAAGCGCGGTTCGGGGAGGGCGTCTACTTCAACGCCGGCCGGCCCGCATCGCCCAGTGGATGGTCACCCTCGACTACTGCCGCGAGCTGGGCGTGCCCATCGAGTTGTTCGTCAACGAGAACTCCGGCGCGTACGTCTTCAACAAAGGGATGAAGGCCCCGGTGCGGCCGCACGCGCGCGCCGACACCTACGGCTACATCAGCGAATTGCTGGCGAAGGCCACGAGGACCGGCGCGCTGGACGCACGGCTGACGGCGGCGGACAAGGACCGCCTGCTCCACTTCCTGTCGGAGTTCGGCGACATCGGGAAGCGCTACGTCTACACGGGGTCCGAGCGCAGGGGCTTCGCGACGTACCCCGGCGCCGGCGCGGGGGCGCCGCTCGACGGCCCGCCGGCCCTGTCGGAGGTGCTCGGCTACGGGCTCGGCCGGTCGATCGCGTTCCCCTTCGGCTTCGAGCAGGCCATGCCGATGTTCCAGCCGGTCGGCGGCATGGACGCCATAGCGGTCAAGCTCGCCGACGCGGTCGGTCGCGACCGCATCCGCACCTCGGCCGAGGTGAAGAAGATCACGAACCTGCCCGACCGGGTGGAGATCGAGCACACGGGCGGCCGTACCCGCGCGGACTACTGCGTCGCGGCCCTGCCGCCGCACGTGCTCGCACGGATCCCCGGCAACCTGGACGCCCGGGTCGTCGCGGCCCTGCGGACGCCCACTCCGGTATCGGCCGGGAAGATCGGGCTGGAGTACCGCCGCCGCTGGTGGGAGACCGACGAACGGATCTACGGCGGCATCACCGAGACCGACCTGGACATCGCGCACATCTGGTACCCCTCGTACGGTTTCCACGGCACGCGTGGGCTGGTGGTCGGCTACTACAACCTCGACGAGGACGCCGAGGCGTACGCCCGTCTCACCCACGAGGAGCGGCAGCGGCGGGCGCTCATCCAGGGCAAGAAGATCCACGGCGAGAAGTACCGGTCGGAACTGCTGTCCAGCGTCTCGATCGCCTGGCAGCGGCAGCCGTACATCGAGGGCGCCTGGGTCGCCTGGCCCTCCTACGAGGGCGCCTTCGCGCTCCTGCAGCGGCCGGCGGCCGGGTGTACTTCGCGGGCGACTGGCTCACGCACCTCATCGCCTGGCAGGCGGGGGCGCTGGAGTCGGCCCGTAAGGTGGTCACCCAACTGCATGAGCGCGCCGTCAAGGAGGGCTGAATGCCGCTCGAATGGGTTCCCGCGTCCGACCGGCCCGACCTGCTCGCCGATCCCGTCGCCAAGGCCGTGGCCTGTCTCGACGTCACGGTGCAGGTCGCCGAGATCGATGCCGCGCTCGCCGACACCGCGGCGTTCTGCGAGCGGTACGGCGTGGCGATGGAGGACTCGGCCAACTGCGTCATCGTCGCCGCCAAGCGGGGCGGGGGAGACGCGGTACGCCGCCGTCATGGTGCTCGCCACCGGGCGGGCCGACATCAACGGAATCGTGCGCCGCCACCTGGACGCGCGGAAGGCGTCCTTCGCCCCGCAGGCGGAGGCCGTCGAACTGACCGGAATGGAGTACGGCGGCATCACTCCGATCGGTCTTCCCGAGGGCTGGCCGGTGCTCGTTGACGAAAACGTGACCCGGCGGCCGTTCGTGGTGATCGGCAGCGGCGTCCGCCGCTCCAAGCTGGCGCTTTCCGGCGAGGCACTGGTCGCGGCGACGCGGGGGGAGGTCCTCGCGCTCACCATTTGACCGTCTGCCCGGAAACCGTTGGCGTCTTTTCTCCGTTGTGCTGAGCGGAGATGTGGCGCGATGGTTCACTCATGGGCGTTCTTTTAGTCGGTATGGTGCTTAGGCAATGAATCAGGACGACCGACTGGGCCCGTACCGGCTGCTGAGGCGGCTCGGTGAGGGCGGCATGGGCGTGGTTCACCTCGCCCTCGACCCGCAGGGCAGGCAGGTGGCCGTCAAGGTCCTGCGCTCGGAGGTGGCGGGCGACGACGTGGCGCGCAGGCGTCTGTCGCGCGAGGTCGAGACCATGCGGCGGGTGCGCGGGCCGAACATCGCGGAGGTCGTCGACGCCGACGTCACCGGGCGCAGGCCGTACATCGTGACGCGCTACGTGCCGGGACGGCCGCTCGACGAGATCGTCAAGAACGACGGCCCGCTGTCCCTCGACGCCGTGCTCAAGGTCGCCGTCGGGGTGGCCGAGGCCCTCACCGCCGTGCACGCCGCCGGGGTCATCCATCGCGACCTGAAGCCGGGCAACGTGCTGATGCTGGACGGCCAGCCGGTGCTGATCGACTTCGGCATCGCCCAGGCGGTCGACGCCACCCGGCTCACCCAGACCGGCATGTTCATCGGCACGCCCGGCTACCTCGCCCCCGAGATCATCGAGGGCCACGAGGCCGGGCCGCAGGTGGACGTGCACGCCTGGGCCGGCACCGTGCTGTACGCCGCCACCGGCCAGCCGCCGTTCGGCAAGGGCACGCTGGAGATGATCTTCTTCAACATCACCTCCGGCCGGGCCAACGTCGAGGCCGCCCCCGCGCCGATCCAGCCGATGCTGCGCGCCGCGTTCAACCGCGACCCGGCCAGGCGGCCGACCGCGGCCGAGCTCGTACGGCAGCTCGCGCCGCTCATGCCCCGGTCGCCGGGCGGCAGGCCGCGGGTGCCCGACGAGATCACGACCGTGCCCAACGTCGACGACACCGGCGGTCAGCAGGCGCCCGGCGCCGGCCGGGGGCCCGGCGGGCCCGTCAC